>JAEVZM010000148.1 GCA_023392225.1 Pseudomonadota bacterium | reverse complement strand
GTACGAGACGATCACCAGCCTCGAACAGCTCGAGACCTGGATTTCGGGCGCCGCTGAGACCGGGCGGATCGCCGTGAGCCTGCAGGCGAGCCAGGCCGACCCGATGCTCGCCTCGATCATCGGCATCGGCCTCGCGACCGCCCCCGGCCGCGCCGCCTACCTGCCCCTCGGCCACCGCAACGGCGAGAGCGACCTCCTCGGCCCCGGCCTGCTCGCGGACCAGGCGAACGAGACCGAGGCCCTCGCCCGCCTCAAGCCGCTCCTCGAGGCACCTTCGATCCTCAAGCTCGGCCACGACCTCAAGGCGCAGGCGCTCCTCCTCCGCCGCCACGGCATCGACCTCGCCGGCTACGACGACACGATCCTCCTCGCCTATGCGCTCGATGCCGGGCGGGGCGACGTCGCCCTCCCCGCCCTCGCCCAGCGCTGGCTCGGCCATGTCGCGATGGTGCGCAAGGACGTCACCGGTTCGGGCCGCGGCGCAGTCGCCTTCGAGGCCGCGCCCCTCGACCGCGCCACCCGGCTCGCCGCCGAGGAAGCCGACCTGACGCTCCGCCTGTGGCTGGCGCTCAAGCCGCGGCTGCCGGCGGAAGGCATGACCAACCTCTACGAGACGCTGGAGCGGCCGCTGCTGCCGGTGCTCTCCCGCATGGAGGAGCGCGGCGTCCGCGTCGACCGACAGGCCCTGTCGCGCCTCTCTGGCGAGTTCTCGCAGAAGCTCGGCGGCCTCGAGGACGAGATCTACGGGCTCGCCGGCGAGACCTTCAACATCGGCTCGCCAAAGCAGCTGGGCGACATCCTGTTCGGCAAGTTCGGCCTGCCCGGCGGCAAGAAGACCAAGACCGGCGCCTGGTCGACCGGCGCCGACGTGCTCGACGAGCTCGCGGCCGGCGGCAACGAGTTGGCGGCCCGCATCCTCGACTGGCGCCAGCTCTCCAAGCTCAAGTCGACCTATACGGACCTGCTGCCGACCTACATCCACGGCGAGACGGGCCGCATCCACACCCAGTATGCGCTGGCGGCGACCTCCACCGGGCGGCTCTCGTCCTTCGAGCCCAACCTCCAGAACATCCCGATCCGGACCGAGGCCGGGCGGCGCATCCGCACCGCCTTCATCGCCGACGAGGGGATGAAGCTGATCTCGGCGGACTACAGCCAGATCGAACTGCGCATCCTCGCCCATGTCGCCGACATCCCGCAGCTGAAGGAAGCCTTCGCCCACGGCGACGACATTCACGCCATGACGGCGAGCGAGATGTTCGGCGTGCCGGTCGAGGGCATGCCGCGCGAGGTGCGCAACCGCGCCAAGGCGATCAATTTCGGCATCATCTACGGCATCTCGGCCTTCGGTCTCGCCAACCAGCTGACCATCCCGCGCGAGGAAGCCGCCGCGTACATCAAGAAGTACTTCGAGCGCTTCCCCGGCATCCGCGACTACATGGAGGCGATGAAGACGCAGGTGCGCGAGCACGGCTTCGTCAGCACCCTGTTCGGTCGCAAGATCCACTTCCCGCAGGCGAAGTCCGGCAGCTTCGCCGAGCGCGCCTTCGTCGAGCGCGCCTCGATCAACGCCCCGATCCAGGGCACCGCTGCCGACATCATCCGCCGCGCCATGGTGCGGATGGAGCCGGCGCTGGCCGACGCCCGGATTCCGGCGAAGATGCTGCTCCAGGTGCATGACGAGCTGGTGTTCGAGGTGCCGGAGGAGGACGCCGAGCGGGCGATGCCGGTGATCGCCGGTGTCATGGCCAAGGCGGCCGAGCCGGCGGTGCTGCTGTCGGTGCCGCTTCAGGTCGATGCCAACGCCGCCGCCAACTGGGACGAGGCGCATTGAGGACACGGACGACTTCCCCCTGGCTTGAAGGAGAATGCGCCAATGAAGGTCTCTTTCGCAGTCGCCGTCCTCGCCTCGGTGCCGTCGGTCGCGCTCGCCGCTGACGATTTCATCAAGGGCGTCTACCTGACGTCGGAGGATCTCTGCGCCGAGGCCAAGGCCGACTCGCTCCAGTCCGTGATCGAGGCGGGGAACACGATCCTCACCGCGCGCGGCATCGACAGCATCGAATACAACTGCGAATTCGTGACGGTGACGAAGGCGTCGCGGGCGCCGGCCTGGCTGGTCCAGGCGGTGTGCCAGGAGCCGGGCTACCTCTTCCCCGACGTGCTCACCATCACGGAGATGAACGAGACGCAGATCGACATCGTCTCGGTCACGCCCGCCGACCCGGAGACGGGTGGCGGCAACGGCGGCAGCTACTACCTCTGTGACGGCGTGGCGCCGCCATAGCGGCGGGGGCGACCCGCCAGTCGAGCGACGATCCGGGCTGATTGGGCCCCGAGTGGTGCGCCGCTACTCGGCGGCTTCCTGGCCGGCAGCCTCGACGTGGCCGTTGCCCTCGTCGAGGGTCTTGAGGCCCGAGAGCCGCGGCATCGAGACGATGTTGTAGCCCGAATCGACGAAGTGGATCTCGCCGGTGACCGCCGAGGCGAGGTCGGAGAGAAGATAGAGCGCGGTGTTGCCGATCTCGTCGAGGGTGACCGAGCGGCGAAGCGGCGAGTTCTTCTTCTGGTAGTTGTACATGATCCGGGCGTCGGAGATGCCCGAGCCGGCGAGTGTCCTCACCGGGCCGGCCGAGATCGCGTTCACCCGCACGTTCTGCTCGCCGAAGTCATAGGCGAGGTAGCGCACGCTCGCCTCCAGCGCCGCCTTGGCGACGCCCATGACGTTGTAGTTGGGCTGGACGCGCATCGAGCCGCCATAGGTCAGCGTCACCATCGCGCCGCCATTCGGCATCAGCGCCGCGGCGCGCTTCGCCACCTCGGTGAACGAGAAGCAGGAGATCTGCATCGTCTTGGTGAAGTTGGCGCGCGTGGTGTCCGCATAGCGCCCCTTCAGCTCGCTCTTGTCCGAGAAGGCGATGGCATGGACGAGGAAGTCGAGCCGGCCCCAGCGATCGGCGATCGCGTCGAATACCGAGCCGATCGAGCCCGATTCGGCATCATCGGGATCGAGCCCGACATCGCAGGGCAGGACCACGTCGGAGCCAACCGATTCGGCGAGCGGACGGACGCGCTTGTCCATCGCGGGCGGCTGGAAGGTGAAGGCGAGCTCGGCGCCCTGGGCCGCGAGGCGGCGCGCGATTCCCCAGGCGATCGAGTGATCGTTGGCGACGCCCATCACCAGGCCCCGCTTTCCCTCCATCAGGCCGGCTGTCATGTCGTCGTCCCCCCGGGTGGCGCGTGTGTGTTCTGTCTGCCGTTTAGCCCGCGTAGCGCTGGAAGACGAGCGAGGCGTTGGTGCCGCCGAAGCCGAACGAGTTCGACAGCACAGTGTTCAGCTCGACATCGTCAACCCGCTCGCGGACGATCGGGATGTCGGCGAAGGCCGGATCCAGCTCGTCAATGTGGGCGGACTTGGTGATGAAGCCGTTCTGCATCATGAGGAGACAGTACACCGCCTCCTGGACGCCGGTCGCGCCGAGCGAATGCCCGGTCAGCGACTTGGTGGCGGAGATCGGCGGGCACTTGTCGCCGAACACCTCGCGAATCGCCTCGATCTCCTTGAGGTCACCGACCTGGGTCGAGGTGGCATGCGGATTGATGTAGTCGACCGGCGCGTCGACGGTGGCGAGCGCCATCTTCATGCAACGCGCCGCACCCTCGCCCGAGGGCGAGACCATGTCGTAGCCGTCGGACGTGGCACCATAGCCGACGACCTCGCCGTAGATGCGGGCGCCGCGCGCCTTGGCGTGCTCGAGCTCCTCGAGCGCCAGCACCCCGGCGCCGCCGGCGATGACGAAGCCGTCGCGATTCTTGTCATAGGCGCGCGAGGCGACCGCCGGCTGGTCGTTGAACTTGGTCGACATCGCGCCCATGCCGTCGAACAGCACGGACAGCGTCCAGTCGAGATCCTCGCAGCCGCCGGCGAAGATCACGTCCTGCTTGCCGGTCTGGATGGTCTCGTAGGCGTTGCCGATGCAGTGGTTCGACGTCGCGCAGGCCGACGAGATCGAATAGTTGACGCCCCTGATCTTGAACCAGGTGGCGAGCGTCGCCGAGGCGGTGGAGGACATCGCCTTCGGCACGGCGAACGGGCCGACGCGCTTGGGCCCCTTGGTGCGGGTGATGTCGGCGGCCTCGACGATGGTCCGGGTCGAGGGGCCGCCGGAGCCCTAGATGATGCCGGTCCGCTCGTTGGAGACGTCGCTCTCCTCGAAGCCGGCGTCGCGAATCGCCTGGTCCATGGCGACGTGGTTCCAGGCGGTGCCCTTGCCGTGGAAGCGCATCGCCCGGCGGTCGACCATCGATTCGACGTCGATGTCGGGGGCACCGTGGACCTGGCAGCGGAAGCCGAGCTCGGCATAGCTGTCGGCGCGGACGATGCCCGACCGGGCCTCCCGCAACGACGCCAGCACTTCCTGCGTGTTGTTGCCGATCGACGACACGATTCCCATGCCCGTCACAACGACCCGCTTCATCTCGGCCACTCGTATTTCCTCTCTTTGTCCTGTCGGCGGTCCATGCCGGCAATCGCCGGCGGCGCTCAGCCGACGGCGGGCGTGGACGCGCCCTTGAACAGCCCGACCTTGAGGGCGGCCGCCCGATAGATGGTCTCGCCGTCGACCTTGAGCCAGCCGTCGCCGACGCCAAGGACGAGCTTCGAGCGGAGGACGCGCTTGAGGTCGACGCCGTACTGCACGATCTTCGCCTTCGGCAGCACCATGCCGGAGAACTTCACCTCGCCGACCGACAGCGCCCGGCCCTTGCCGGGGAGCTTGAGCCAGCCGAGGAAGAAGCCGAGCATCTGCCACAGCGCATCCAGCCCGAGGCAGCCCGGCATCACCGGATCGCCCTTGAAGTGGCACAGGAAGAACCAGAGGTCCGGCTTCACGTCCAGCTCGGCCAGGATCTGGCCCTTGCCGTGCGCGCCACCATCCTCGGAAATCTGCGTGATGCGGTCGAACATCAGCATCGGCGGCAGCGGCAATTGTGCATTGCCCTCCCCGAACAGCTCTCCCCGCGCACAGGCAAGCAGATCCTCGTAGTCAAACCTCGAAGCGCGTCGGTCCATACCCCCCACGCCACCCTCTGTGATTCTTGCGGCTTCTGTCACGACACACCATTCGCGGCGCCGAACGAACCCCAATGCCGAACGGCCATGCGCGCCACCTACCTAACACCGAACGAAACTTGCCGCCACAATATCGGAACGCAATGCCGTCGCTGCAACACCCCGTTTTGGTGAGCTGGCAAGAGCGACGAAACGGCGCGCCCCGCGCGGCTTGCGTATACTGTATTCAACGGAGGAAGATAACTGTTCGTTGCGTGGCTTACGTGGCGACCCTATAGTGATGCCGTTTTGCAACCCGCGGCCTTGAACCGCGCGGCTAGATGGAAACGACGATGGATGCGATTGTGACGACCTACCGCCCTGCTGAGCCTCACAGCCGGGTCGAAATCAGGACCATGCTGCGCGAGTCGGGGCTGCGCCCCACGCGGCAGCGCATGGCGCTCGCCGGCATCCTCTATGCCAAGGGCAACCGCCACATCTCGGCCGAGGGCCTGCACGAGGAAGCCATGTCGGCCAAGGTGCCGGTGTCGCTGGCCACGGTGTACAACACGCTGCACCAGTTCACCGAGGCGGGCCTCCTGCGCGAGGTCGCGGTCGACGGCTCCAAGACCTATTTCGATACCAACACCTCCGAGCACCATCATTTCTTCGTCGAGGACGAGAATCAGGTGATGGACATTCCCGAGGGGCGCATGGGGATCGACAACATCCCAGAGCCTCCGGAAGGCTACGAGATCAGCCGCGTCGACGTCGTGGTGCGTCTCCGCCGCATCCGCTAGCCCGGTTTCCTCCCCGAATTCTGCCGCGAGCCGGGTCCCTTGGGCCCGGTTCGTGCTTTTTGGGGACCACTTTTCCGCGCATGGCCGGCCAGGGGCGTCCTGCGGTCGCAGGTTCCCACATCCCTCTTTCCCCCGTGCTACCCTGTGACGATGGCCTTTTGATCGCCAGAATCCGGCTGATATGATCCCGCCGGGTCTGGCGCGCGGCGCGCGGCGGTATTAGTCAGCTTGTCCCTCAATGCGGGAAACGAGCAACGCGGGAAACGAGCCAATGATGTCTCTCAGGCGCCTCTCCGTCCTCGCGACCGTCGCGGTCGCGCTGGCCCTCCCCTTCGCTGCCCCCGCTCCGGCAGCGGCTGATATCATCGTCGTCCCGCCCGGCAACCGGTCGGACAAGCAGCCCAAGATCTATTCCGGCTCGCGCTTTCTCACGGCGATCCGCAACTCGGGCAGCTTCGACGAAAAGTACAAGCGCGTCTATGCGGTGTTCGCCAACAACCCGAAGCTGATCTCGCGGATCAAGCAGGTCTCGGCGCGCTACGGGATCGACCCGATCCACGTCATCGGCGCCATCGTCGGCGAGCACACCTACAACATCGACACGTTCGACACGCTGCAGGACTACTACGTCAAGGCGATGCAGTACTCGAAGGGCGGTGTCCTCGCCTTCGAGTACAAGGGCCAGACGGCGGCCGAGCTGTTCGCCATGCCGCAGTTCGCCAAGTGCGAGACGATGCAGAACACCTACGAGAAGTGGGACTGCCGGCAGACGGTCTGGAACCGCGCCTTCATGGGCAAGATCGTCAACGGCAAGCTCTACACCAAGGACCGCCTGCACCGCGTGTTCTTCAAGCCGGCCTTCGGCGGCCAGACTTTCGGCTTCGGTCAGCTCTCGCCGGTGGCGGCGCTGATGGTGACCGACGTCACCAACGCCAAGGGCGGCCTGCCGCTCCTCACCATCGACAACGCCTCGCAGGTCTATGAGCAGATCATGAGCCCGGACACTTCGCTCGACTATGTCGCGGCGAACATCCGGGTCGAGATCGACATGTACAAGAAGATCGCCGGCTTCGACATCTCCCAGAACCCCGGCATCACCGCCACGCTCTACAATCTCGGCGATGCCGCGACCCGGGCCCGCGAGCTGAAGGCCGAGAACGACCAGCGCGCCGCCCAGGGCAAGCCGCCGCTCTACCCACAGGAGAATTTTTACGGCTGGCTGGTCAACGACAAGGAAGCCGAACTCCGGGCGCTGCTCGCGAAGGGCTAGAAGCGGCGCGTCTCGCGACGCCTCAACCGCACATAGAGGGCGCCCTCGCCGCCGTGCCGGCGGCCGGCGCTCTCATATCCCGAGACATGTAGCCGAAAGGCCGGCGAGCGGAGCCATTCCGGGACGGCGCGCCTGAGGATTCCGCGGCCGCCGCTGCCCATCTCGGGCAGGTCGGGCGACCCCTTGCCGGTGATCACCAGGACGATATGCGCCCCCTCGCCCCGCTCCGTCTCGAGGAAGCGGAGGAGGCGGTGATGGGCGGTCTCCTGCGTCATGCCATGGAGGTCGATGCGGGCGTCGATGGCGACGCTGCCGCGGCCGAGACGCGTGAGGGTCTTGCGGTCGAGCCCGCCGAGCGCCGGCGGCGCGGCCGGAACCTTTGGCTTCTCGCGCGGCATCACCGGCGGGACGACCGGCGCGGGCGCCTTCTTCGCCTTCTTCGCGGCCTCAGCCATCGCCGCAGCCGGGGCCTCGGGCGGGGCTGGGGGCGCTGGCTCCGGAGGCAGCGGCCTGATCGGCGCGGCGGTCTGGCGGACATGATCCCACAGCCGCCGGTCCTCCTCGCTCAGCCCCCGCCGGCTCCGCCTCATGCCGCCTCGCGCGGCCACAGGAGGATGAACCGCCCGCGGCTCTGGAGCGGCCCGGCGACCTCGCCGGCAGCGTCGCCCGCGCCGGTGAAGATGTCGCCCCGCGCCGCCCCGACGATCGCCGAGCCGGTGTCCTGCGCCACCATCAGCCGCTGCCACGGCGTGCCGTCGGCGAGATTTGCGGCGACGAAGACCGGCGCGCCGAAGCTGTGGATCAGCCGGTCGACGGCAAGGCTCCGGCCCGGGGTGAGCGGCACCTTGGCGGCGGCGACCGGACCGAGCGCAGGATCCTCGACCGCCGCCTCGCGGAAGAAGATGAAGGAGCGGTTCCGCGCCAGCACCTCCGGAACCCGGTCCGGGTGGGCGGCGAGCCAGGCCCTGAGCGTCTGCATCGTCGCGCCGCCCTTCGGCAGCGCCCCCATCGCGATCAGCTCGCGGCCGATCGCGGTATAGGGATGGCCGCTCTTGGCGGCGTAGGTGACCCGCATCTCGCCGCCCCCGGCGAGGCGGAGCCGCGCGGCCCCCTGGACGTGGATGAAGAAGGCGTCGACCGGATCGGCGAGCCAGGCGATCTCGAGGCCCTGCCCCTTGAGCGCACCGTCCTGGATGGCGCCGCGGTCCGGGCAGGTCACGAACCCCTCCGGCGTCGACAGGGCGAAGCGGAAGCCGGGCAAGAGGCCCGGCGGCGGGCGCTCGGGGTCGATCTCGACCAGCTCCGGCGGCGGGCGATAGAGCGGGGTCCGGCAGGTCTCGGTCTCGGTCCGCGACCCCGCCACGATCGGCTCATAGTAGCCGGTGAAGAAGGCCGGCCCCTCGCTCGGCCGGACTTCGCGGGCGACGAAGTGGGTTTCGAAGAAATCTCGGGCTGCCGCCCCGGACAGGTTGTCGGGCAAGGCAGCTGCACGGCCGATCAGGGCCGAAAGCGCCGTGGCATCGAGCCCGACCGAGCGCCGCTTCGGCGGGTGGTCGTCGAGCACCGCGGCACCGCGCCGGAACGCGGCGAGCGCCGCGCCGTGATCGTCCCCCGTCCAGCCGGGGATGTCCTCGAACGCCAGCGGCACCAGGTCGAAGCCCGGCCGCGAGACGACATCCATGGGGGCCCCCGTCGGCCGGCGATCGCTACTCGACCGACTCGGTCGCGACCAGCTTCCAGTTCGGATCGCGCGAGCTCGCCTCGCGGGAGAACGTCCAGATGTCGGTCACGTCGCCGACATGCACCGGGTCGCCATCGATCACCGCCCCGGTCTTGTCGTGGGTCGCCGATATCAGCTTCGAGTGGAAGCGGACGGTGACCTGCTCGATGCCGCCCTTCAGCGACGCATCGGTGATCTCCGCCTTGTCGATGCCCACGAACCGGAACTCGATCGTCTCGCCGCGGCTCTCGCGCTCGGCGATGGCCGAGACGAAGCCGTCGTAGACTTCCTTGGAGAGGAGGTTCTTCAGCGTCTTGCGGTCACCCTCGGCGAACGCCGTCACGATCATCTCGTAGGCGGCGTTGGCGCCATTGAGGAAGCCGTCTGGATCGAAGCCGCGATCCGCGGCGGCGATCGCCCGCAGCCCGCCATTGAGGGTGGTTCCCTCCGGGGCCAGCGTCTTGATCCGCTCCTCGGTCGCCGTGGCGATGCCGCCGGCAGCCGGCGCCA
>JAEVZM010000114.1 GCA_023392225.1 Pseudomonadota bacterium | reverse complement strand
GCCCGGCACGGTGCGGACGAGGCTGACGTCGACGCCTTCGCCGGCGATCTCGCGGATGAGGTCCCCGCCGGCCGCATCGTCGCCGGTGCTCGCCCAGAGCGCGACGCGGCCACCCTGGCGGGCCGCCGCGGTCGCCGCCGCCGTCGCCATGCCCGAGGCGACCTTCACCGCCGCGTCGGGAATGAACTTGCCGGGTCCCGGCGGTAGCGTCTCGAGGCGGAAGATGTTGTCCTGCGTCAGGGCGCCGACGCAGAGGAGGCGCGCGCCGTCCATCAGGCGGCGTAGCCCCGCTGGTGGGACAGCGCGGCCATCACGCCGCGCAGCTCGGCGAGGCCGCGCAGCCGGCCGACCACCGGGTATCCCGGAAACGTCTTCCGGCTCTCGTCGTCGATCAGCTCGTGGCCGTGGTCGGGCCGGAACGGGATGAGGGCGGCGGGGTCGTCCTTCCGGCGCCGCTGCTCCTCGTCGAGGAGGATCGCTGCGACCTCGACCAGGTCGACGTCGCCGTCGAGGTGGTCCGACTCCATCACCGAGCCGTCCGCGTCCTTCTTCACGTTCCGGAGGTGGCAGAACTTGATCCGGTCGGCGAACCGGCGCGCGATGGCCGGCACGTCGTTCTGCGCGCCGGAGCCGAGCGAGCCGGTGCAGAGCGTCAGCCCGCTGTTCGGCGAGGGCACCGCGTCGAGGATGAAGGCGATGTCCTCGGCGTTCTTGACGATGCGGCGGAGCCCGGCGATGTCGCGCGGTGGGTCGTCGGGGTGGATGCCCATCACCACGCCGGCCTCCTCGGCCACCGGGATCACCGCCTCGAGGAAGCGCACGAGGTTGCGGCGGAGGTCGTCGTGGGTGAGCGACGACTGGTCGGCCACCACCTCGCGAAGCTCGGCCGGCTCGTAGCGCTTGAAGGCGCCGGGCAGGCCGGCCATGACGTTGCTCCACAGCCGCGCCTTGTGCTCGACGCTGGCCTTGGCGAACCAGGCTTCGGCCCGCTCGAGCACCTCCGGGGCGTAGTCCTTCTCGGCGCCGGGGCGGCGCAGCATGAGGACGTCGAAGGCGGCGACCTCGTGCATGTTCATGCGCAGCGCCGTGCCGCCGCCGGGCAGCTTCACCGCAAGGTCGGTGCGCGTCCAGTCGAGGATCAGCATGAAGTTGTAGCAGACCGTGCGGATGCCGCAGGCGCCGAGGTTGCGGATGGTCTGCGCGAAGTTGGAATAGAGCTGGTCGAGGTCGCCGCGGCCGAGCTTGATGTTCTCGTGGACCGGCACGCTCTCGACCACGCTCCAGCGGAGGCCCATCGTCGGGTCGGCCTCGATCAGGGCCTTCCGCTCGCGGATCGCCTCGATCGGCCAGACCTCGCCGTAGGGAATGTCATGCAGCGCCGTGACGATACCCGTGGCACCGGCCTGCCGCGCATGGGCGAGCGTTGCCGAGTCCCGCGGTCCGAACCATCGCCAAGTCTGCTCCATGTTTCCCCCGCTTCCGGCCGACTCCGGCCTTGCTCTTGATCGCACGAGCGATATCGGGTCGTACCATGGTAGTCAACGAGACGCGATGCGCCGGTGGCCTGGAAGCGTCGGTGCGCCGCGGGAGGTGCCGGGCCCGGGTGCCGCGGCCCGGCGCAAACCGGGCCGCGGCGTGTCGGGTAGGGCGCTACTTCACCTCGACATGCATGAAGGTGAACGGCTCGGTCTCGACGAAGTCCTTCGCCGCGTTGCCGGCGTGGATCGTCCCGCCGGCGACGGTGAGCTTCTTCACCGGTGCGCCGGGCTTGAGGTCGAGATCGGCGAGCGGCACCCAGAAGGTGTTGGGGCTCGACGAGGAATCGAAGAAGTAGACCTTGTTCTTCTGGTCCGAGACCGTCCGCCACAGCGTCGAGGCGATGTTGGGCTGGCCCGGGGTGGTGATGCCGAACGGCACCGAGACCGAGCGCATCACGCTCATCACGCTCGCTGCCGCCTGGTTCTGGAAGCTGTGGTCCGGCACCGCGCTGATCAGGCCCGGCGCGACTTCGGTCGGGATCGCCCCGATCAGGAACGAGGCCCGGGCGAAGCGGTCCGCGGCGCGGTTGGTGCCCGGCAGGAAGGTGAGGCCGCCGATCTCCTTCCAGTAGCTGTTCAGCGCCAGCTGCTGGTCATAGCTCGGCGAGTTGGTCAGCACCGTGTACTCTTTGCCGTGGTGGATGACGAGCTTGCCGCCGAGATACTCGAAGATCGCCGAATCGCCGCTCGCATCGGAGATCGCCAGGTGGAGCTGGGCGGTCTTGCCGTTGGGCAGCTCGGCGGTGACGATCCGGAACGGCTCCTTCTCGAGCACCGCGACCGCCTCGCTGACGGTGGCGAAGTTGTCGAGCACGTACTGCGCCCAGAGCGCCATCGACAGCGGCGGCTTGCCTTCGGTGGTGCCGTAGTCGGATTCGGCGAGGAACAGGAGGTTGGCGACGAGGCCGGCCTCGTTCATGCCGTCCGCCGTGCCGATGTCGTAGCCGGTGGCGACGACGCTGCCGTACTTGGAGGTCCAGGTCGGCGAATCCGGACCGGCGGCGCCGTCCCGCTCGATGCCGGCCGGGAAGGCCCAGAGGTTGGTGTGCATGTCCTCCGCCCAGTCCATCGAGCGGCCGGTGATCGTGGTGTCATCGGCGCCGGTGTAGAGCGTCCGCGTGCAGGCATCGGCGGAGCCCAGGGCGGTGCTGGTCAGGATCGCGGCTGCGAGGAGGGTGGTCAGTGGTCGCCTGCTGCTCATGTCATTTCTCCAGAAACATCTTGGTTCCCCAACCGCGAGGACGTCTTGAGCACATGTCGTCCGGCCGACGCAATGGCGGCCGTGTTGCGAGCGTGGCAATGTGATCTCAACCGCGGTGGCCGACGCTGGTCGCGCGGAGGATCGGCAGGGCGGATGCGCCGAGGGCGGCGCTGCCTTCGCCGAGGGTCGACAGCCGCAGGCGCTCGCTCCCCTTGTCCTGGCGCACCGAGGCGCGCAGCGTCCCGAGATGCTCCGACAGGCGGGCGAGGAACGGTGCCGGCACCGCGCCGCCGAGGATGATCACTTCCGGGTCGAACAGGTTCTCGATGCTGGCGAGGCCGGTGGCGAGCGCTTCCGCGCCGCGGGCGAGCCAGGCCTCGGTCGCCGCCGCCTCGTCCTCGCCCCGTTCCGCCGCGGCGGCCAGCTCGCGCCGCATCGCGACCAGCGACAGGTATTCGCCGAGGCAGCCGCGGTTGCCGCAGTAGCACTGCGGCCCGTGGGGATCGACGATCATGTGGCCGAACTCGCCGGCATTGCCGCGGTTTCCGCGATAGGGCTCGCCGCGGATGACGATGCCGCCGCCGACGCCTTCGCCGATGAAGACGTAGAAGAAGTCGGCAAGGTCGTGTGCCTCGCCATAGAGCCGCTCGCCGAGGGCGGCCGCCGTGGCGTCGTTCTCGAGGAGGACGTCCGTGCCGGTGAGCGCCGCCAGCTCGTCGGCTATGCCGCGGCGCTGCAAGGCCGGCACCGCACCGGGCGTCGGCATGCCGGGCCAGTCGATGTCGAACGGCCCCGGGGTCACCAGGCCGAGGCCGAGGCAGCGGTCGTCGCCGAAGCGGTCGGCGAAGCCGCGATGGATGCCGGCGACGAAGGCGAGCCAGTCGTCCGCCTCGCCCGTCGGGGCGCGGCCCTCCCGGCTCTCGATCAGCGCTCCGCCAAGGTCGGCGGCGACGGCGTGGTAGTGGGTCGAATCGATCCGGATGCCGACCGCGTAGCCGCCGTCATTGGCGATCTCGATGGCGATCGGCGGCTGCCCGCGGGGCGACTTCCGGCGTCCGGCCTCGCGCACCAGCCCGGCACCGATCAGGTCCTCGACGATGTTGGCGATGGCCTGGGGCGTCAGGCCCGTGGCGCGGGCGAGCTCGGCGCGGGAGAGCGCGCCATGGACGCGCAGCGCATGGAGGAGGACGCGGCGATTGTGGCGGCGGACCCGCGTTGCGGTGTTGGCGACGAGGCCCGGGGCGGGTGGCGGGGCAGGGGGCAGGTCGTTCATTGCCGCCAGCCTAGCGCGTTAAAGTAAAACAATGAACTTGATTTATTGACTCGGCGACGACCCTCGTCCTACGCTTCGGCGTCTGTCGGGTAGGGGGACGAGGATGGGCGGAGCGCCATTCGTCGAGCTGGTCGGGATCACCAAGAACTTTGGCGGCGTCCACGCGCTGAAGGGCGTGAGCTTCTCGGTCGCCGAGGGCGAGGTGGTGGCGCTGGTCGGGCACAACGGCGCCGGCAAGTCGGTGCTGGTGCAGATCCTGTCGGGCGTCTTTCCGCCGACCACGGGCGAGATCCGGATCCGTGGCGAGGCCGTGCAGCTCCATTCGCCGACCGAGGCCCGCGCCCACGGCATCGAGACCATCTACCAGACGCTGGCGCTCGCCGATAATCTCGACGCGCCCTCGAACTTCTTCCTCGGCCGCGAGCTGCGCACGCGCCTCGGCTTCCTCGACAAGCGGCGCATGGCGGAGGAGGCGGGCCGCGCGCTCGTCTCGCTCAACCCCAATTTCACCGACATCGAGCGGCCGGTCCGCCAGATGTCGGGCGGCCAGCGCCTGGCGATCGCGATCGCGCGGGCGATCCATTTCGACGTCCGCCTCCTCATCATGGACGAGCCGACGGCGGCGCTCGGCCCGCACGAGACGGCGCAGGTCGGCGCCTTGATCCGCCGGCTCCGCGAGCAGGGCATCGGCATCCTCCTCGTCAGCCACGACGTTCGCGACGTCATGCGCCTCGCCGACCGGGTCGTCGTCCTGAAGAACGGCGAGGTGGTCGGCAGCGTCAACGCGGCCGAGACCAGCGAGGACGCGGTGGTCGACATGATCATTCGCGGCGCGCACCAGCCCGGGGTCGCGGCGTGAGCGCACCGGCGGCCACCTTCCACCGGCGGCGGACGTCGATCGGCGAGATCGTGACGCCGATCTGGATCGTCCTCGTCGCGGTCATCGTCATCGCTGCCCTGATCTCTGACCGCTTTCTGTCGCCCTACAACATCGTCACCGTGCTCCAGCAGGGGGTGATCACCGGCATCGTCGCGCTCGGCATGACGATCGTCCTGATCGGCGGCCAGTTCGACCTCTCGACCGGCGCGATCGTCATGATGGCGGCGGTGATGGCGCTGCTCATCGGTCCGTCGCACCCGGCCGCGATAGCGCTCGCCTTCACGCTGCCGATCGTCGCCGGCGCCGCGGTCGGCACGGTGAACGGGCTCGCCGTCTATGCGGCCGGCGCCAATTCGATCGTCGCCACCATCGGCATGCAGTTCCTGGTGATCGGCGGCGTGCTGGCGCTGGTCTCCGGCCAGCACGTCCGTGCCGACGACATCGGCGCGGTGTTCAGCGGGCTGGCGCAGGCCCGGCCGCTCGGCATTCCGGTGCCGGTGTTCCTCTTCGTGGCGCTGGTCGCCGGGCTCGCGGTCCTCATGAGCAACACCGTGTTCGGCCGCCACGTCTATGCCATCGGCGGCGACATCGAGGCGGCACGGCGCGCCGGCGTGCGGGTGGTGCGGACCGGCGTCGCGACCTACGCGCTGTCCGGCGCGCTCGCGGCGCTGTCCGGCGTGATCATCGCCTCGCTCGTGGGGCACGTCGACCCGACGGCGATCGGCAGCTACGAGTTTCCGGCGCTGACCGCTGCGGTGCTTGGCGGGGCCAGCCTCTCCGGCGGCGTCGGCCGGCCCGCCGACACCGCAGCAGCGATCCTGGTGGTCGCCGTCATCACCAACGTGATGACCATCCTCGACTACCAGTATCCCGCGCAGCTCCTCGTCCAGGGCGTGGTGCTGACCGGGGCGGTCGCCTTCTATTCCTGGCGCCGCGGGAGCTGAGCGCCATGGACGCGATCCGCTCGCCGCTCTTCCTCCGCCTCTTCGTCAAGCCGCCGCTGGTGCCGCTGATCGCCGTCGCCTTCTTCGTCGACGGTTTCTGGTCGCTCGGCAATTTCCGCACGCTCGCCGAGTCGATCTCGACCGACGGCATCATCGTCGTCGGCATGACCATCGTCATGATCGCCGG
This sequence comes from Pseudomonadota bacterium, assembly GCA_023392225.1. GTDB lineage: Bacteria > Pseudomonadota > Alphaproteobacteria > Rhizobiales > Kaistiaceae > Bauldia. The sequence goes on along the minus strand of JAEVZM010000114.1, from coordinate 583 downwards.
CGGCTTCGACCTCTCGGTCGGCGCCGTGATGGCGATGGGCGGCGTCGCGGCGGTGGTGCTGCTCCCCTACGGCATCGGCGCCTCGATCGCCGGGGCGCTGGTCGCGGGCGGCCTCGCCGGGCTGCTCAGCGGCCTCCTCGTGACGCGGCTCCGGATCAACCCGTTCATCGCCACGCTGGCGGTGATGGGGATGGTGCGCGGCGCCACGCTCGCCTACACCGACACGCGGCCCGTGGGCGGCCTCGAGGACACCTTCCTCGCGCTCGGCGGCGGCGAGCCGGTGCCCTACGCCTTCATGGTGCTCCTCGTCGTGCTCGCCGTAGCCCACGTCATGCTGACGGAGCGGCCCTGGGGGCGGCACGTCTACGCCGTCGGTGCCGACGAGCGCGCCGCAGCGATGACCGGCCTCCGCGTCTCGCGCCTCAAGACGGGCTGCTACGTGATCTCGGGCCTCCTTGCCGGCGGCGCGGGGCTCCTCCTCGCGGCGCGGCTCGGCACGGGATCGCCGATCGTCGGCGAGGCGACGCCGCTCACTGCCGCCGCAGCCGCGCTCATCGGCGGGGCGACGCTGCGCGGCGGCGAG
>JAEVZM010000010.1 GCA_023392225.1 Pseudomonadota bacterium | reverse complement strand
GGGTGGGAGAAGCAGTGAGGGGCCGGGACGCCGTGGCGTCCCGGCAAACCGCCGTCGGTCAGACGAGGTCCTTCGCCCAGTTCTTGTAGTTGTCGAGCAGGTCCGGGTTGAAGTCGCGCCATTCCTGAACGACGCGGGCGGCGAGCTCGCCGGCCTCCTCGCCGGTGATCTCGCCCTGGATCACCTGCTGGGCGGCGGGCACCATGGCCTGCTCGTAGAACTGCCCCGGCGTGAGGTTGGACACGTAGGCGATGTTCGGGACGAGCGCCCAGTTCTCCCACATCGACTTGACCGACTGGTCGGTGATCACGCTGGTGTCGAAATTGGTGTCCGACGGAATCCAGCCGGTCTTCTCCCAGAACGCCTGGAGACGCTCGGGCGAGTGCAGGAACTCAAGGAACGCCGCGGCCGCCTCCGGGTCCTTCGAATCGGTGGAGATGCCGAGGCCCTGGGTGTCCATGATCGGCTTGCCGGCGAGCTTGCCGGTGCCGTAGACCGGCATCACCATCACGCCGATGCGGCCGTTGGTGGCCTTGCTGTCCGCCGGCAGGCGCGTGCCCACCGAGACGCCCATGCCGACCTTGCCGGCGACGATGAGGTCGATGCCGGGATAGAGCTCGAGCGAGGACATGTCGTCGTTGAGGTAGCCGGCCTTCTTGAGCTGCTCGAGCTTCGACCACATCTCGTAGTACTTCGGCTCGCGGAAGTCGCGCTCGCCGATGAACAGGTCGAGCGCCTCGCCGACGGTGTCGATGTTCTGCGGCAGGGCATGGCCGAGATACCATTCGCCCCAGTAGCCGTCCTGGATGCCGCCGCCGACCGGGCTCACGCCGATCGCCTTGATCTTGTCGCAGGCGGCGAGGAATTCGTCCCAGGTCTTCGGCGGCGTCTCGGGGTCGAGACCGGCCTTCTCGAAGACATCCTTGTTGTAGTACCAGAGCATCGGGATCGGGTACCAGCCGACGCGGTAGACGTTGCCGCCATAGCGGCTGAGGAGGGTCGGGTTCGACGCCTTGATGACGTCGGCATTGACCAGCCCGTCGAGCCCGCGGAGATAGCCGAGCCAGACGCTCTCCATGTGGTAGATGCCGTTCCACAGGTACTGGATGTCCGGCGCCTTGCCGGCGGCGGCGGCGGTCTGGAACTGCGAGATCACCACGGCGGTGTCCTGCAGCATGGTGTTGACGGTCGCGGCCTTGTAGGCGGCGGTGCTCTCGTCGACGAAGGCCTGGAGGCCGGCCAGCTCCTGCTCGCCCCACCACCACATCTCGAGCGTCTTGTCCTGCGCCCGTGCCGCCATCGACGGCAGCATGCCGCTCAGTGCCAGGCCGCCGGTTCCGACCGCCGCATTCTGCAGGAACCTGCGGCGCGAGAGACTTCCATTCCACTTGCCAACAGTCATCGTCTGATCCCCTTGTTGCCTGTCGTGGACTCGTCCCGGGAAGGGTCCTTCGCTCCCCGGCTCAGAACGTGCTGGTGAGACCGCCGTCGACGACGAGCGTCTGGCCGGTCATGTAGCGGCAGTAGGACGAGGCGAGGAACACGACCGTTCCCGAGACGTCCTCGGGCAGGCCGGTCCGGCGCATCGGAATCTTCCCCCGGCCCACGTACCAGTCGAGAAACTCCGGGGTCTCGGTCTCGTTGACCCCGTCGACGAACGACATCGGCGTCAGCATGAAACCGGGGGCCACCGCGTTGACCAGGACGTTGTGGGGGGCGAGCTCGACGGCCATCGACTTGGTCAGCCCGTTGATGCCGCCCTTGGCGGCGTTGTACGGGCCGACGAAGCCGCTCGAGACGAAGCTCTGCACCGACGAGACGTGGATGATGCGCCCGTATTTCGCCGCGACCATGTGCGGCGCCACCAGCTTCGAGCCGACATAGACGGCCTCGAGATCGACGGCGATGGTCTTGTGCCAGTCCGCCATCGTGCCGTCGAGGATGGTGTGGGACGGCGGGCTGATCGCCGCGTTGTTGACCAGCGCGTGGATGGCGCCGTGCCGGGCGATGACCTCGGCGACGATCCCGGCATAGGCCTCGTGGTCGGTGACGTCGAGCGCGTAGCCGTCCGCGGCACGGCCCATCGCCTCGATCTCGGTTTTCACGGCGCTGAGCGTGTCCGGGTTGCGCTCGAGCAGGACGACGTGGGCACCCTCGGCCGACATCTCGCGGGCGACGGCCCGCCCAAGTCCCTGGCCGGCTCCGGTAACGAGGCACACCTGTCCGTCCAGCAATGCCATCGGCGGCACGTTCTCCTCGGGCGACGGGACCGGCTGCTCGGGCGCGCCAGTCCGAAATATCGGACTATTCTCTCAAATGTCGGACCTAGAGTAAGCTCGGGTTCGAAAGGCGGTCAAGGCGGATCGTATACCATTGCCACCGGTGTGCGAAGCAGTCGCACTGCGGCGCCCCGTCCGCCGCGGCAGCGCCGGGCAGTCTTGCTGGTCTGGCCGAAATGTAGGATGCTGTTCCGAAATATCGGACGAGAGGCGGTGTTGGCAGACTTGGCCACGGGCAGGGCGGAAAGCGGCGGGTCGCGGGCGGTGTTGCGCGCCCTCGGGATTCTCGAGCTGATGATGACGTCCGGCAAGCCGCTGACGGTGGCCGAGATCATCGCTGCTCTCCGCATTCCGAAGTCGACGGCCTACGAGCTCGTCAACACGCTGGCCGGTGCCGGCTATCTGGAATCGCAGGGCGACGACAAGCGGCTGTTCCTCGGGCGAAAGCTGTTCGAGCTCGGGTCCGCCTACCGGAGCCAGGTCGACCTGATCAAGGACGGCGGCCGGGTGATCGCCGAGCTCCGCGATCGCACCGGCGAGACGGTCCAGCTCTCCGTGCTCGACGGTGCCATGATGCTGGTGCTGCTCAAGGAAGAGGGCAGCAATCCGATCCGCATCGTCAGCCAGGTCGGCTCGCGCGTGCCGGTCAACTGGGCGGCGTCTGGCCGGTTGCTGGTCTCCGATCTCGACGATCCGGCGCTGACCGACCTGCTCCGCAAGACGGTCCGCCAGTCCCCGACGGGGCGGGCCAAGCTCGATGTCGATGCCCTGGTCCGGGAGATCCGCCAGGCGCGCAAGCGGGGCTATGCGACGGAGGTTAACGAGACCAATGAACATGCCGGGTGCGTCGCTGCTCCGGTCTATGACAGCAGCGGTCGCTGTGTCGCTGCCATCAGCATCGTGGTGCCGACGGCGCGGTTGACGGCGCGTCACCGGTCGCAGCTGGTCGCCGACGTCACCGACGCGGCAAGCCGGCTCTCGCACCGGCTCGGCGCATGATGGAACGGTGTCCGCCGGGCTCAGGCCTCGCCATGGATCGCCCGGCCATGGGTCGCGCGGCCCGCTGCATCGCATCCGGTGACCGGGCCGGTCGGTTGGAAGACGTGCAACCTGATCCAGGATCGGTGCTCCTGCCCGGGCTGGAGCGTGACCAGCGGCGCGGACTCCGCGCGGGCCCGCGCCCGGCCGCCGGCGGGCCAGGTCGAGTTGGGCTCGATCCCGATGAGGCGCACCCGCCCGTACCAGGGCGGCTCCGGCGTTCCGTTCAGCTCGCACCACAGCCAGGCGAAGGGGAAGGTGTCACCATCCCAGGAGAGGAGGGCACCGACGCGGCCGTCGAGCCGCCGGATCGCCGCCCACGGGCTGGCGAGCTCCGTGAGGCAGGCCATGATCGCCGAGGGTGTCGTCGGGCGCGAGAGGTCGTAGGGGCCGGACCGGCCCGGCACGATCGGCCAGGGGCCGGTGCCGCCCGGGACCAGCGGGTTGGCCGGCGGGTCGGTGGTCTCGTCCACCACTGCGCGCCGCGCGCCGGTCTCGATCACGAAGTCGTCGGCGAGGAGGTCGGAGCCGAAGGTCGGATGATGCCCCCACATCACCCGGAGCGGCTCGGCGCCGGCCATGTGGACCGTCTCGCGGATCTCGACCACGTCGTCCGCAACGGCGATCTCGCGGTGCATCTCGACCGGCACCGTGACGAAGCGGCGGCTCAGCGCGATGGAGCCCGACCCGATGCCGGTCACCGTCCACGGCGAGATCGACGCCTCGCCGTGGAAGCCGTGGCGGAGGCCGTCGACGACGCAGGCATCGCCGGCATTGGGGAACATCAGCGGCCAGCCGCCGGAATAGCGGGTCAGCCAGGTCGGCTCGTCCGGCGCCGCGCAGCTCGGCTCGGGCAGGTCCGTCGTGTCCCACGGCACCGTGCCGAGCACCGA
>JAEVZM010000051.1 GCA_023392225.1 Pseudomonadota bacterium | reverse complement strand
GCCGCCGACGGCGGCGACGAACCCGGCGATGACCGAGAGGAACAGCGGCGCCCCGGCGTTGAACGCGGCCCGGATGGCCAGCGCGGAGAGCACGGAGGCGAGACTCATCACCCAGCCGACCGAGAGGTCGATGCCGGCGGCGATGATGACGAAGGTCTGGCCGAGGCCGAGCAGCAACACCGGCGTGATCGCGACCAGGATGTTCTGCGAGTTGCGGAGCGTCAGGAAGTTGACGGTGCCGCCGCTGGTCACGGAGATGGAGATCACGAAGAAGATGATCAGGAGCGCAAGGAAGGCCCACGCCCATAGCCGGCTCAGGGCGAGCACGAAGTGTTGCAGCGGGGTCTTGCCGTCCGCTGCTCGCCCCGCGGAAGTCGCATTCGAATGAGTCACGCGGTCCGCCCCCGGCTCGCTACTTCAGGAAACGGACCCGGGCGGAGCCCGCCTCGCGGGAGCGCGCTCCGCCCGGGTCGCAGTTCGCTGTCCCGTGCTAGTTCGGGACCTGATAGACGAAGCGCGAGACCTCGGGATCGGTGACATTGTCCTTGTCGATGATCGCGAAGCCGGTCTGGACGCGCTTGGGCAGGCTGGTGACGCCGGCCGCATCGGCCGCGGCGAAGGAGACCGCAAGGTAGCCCATGTCGAACGGCTTCTGGGCGAGCACGAGGCTCACGGTGCCGGCGTTGAGCATCTCGATGGCGAACTGGGTCGCGTCGTAGGCCACCACCTGCACCTGGCCGCCGAGGCCGGCATTGACCACCGCGGTGCCGGCGCCCTGGGCGCTGAACACGTTGGTGCCGAACACGCCGGCGAGGTCGGGCACGCGCTGCAGCACGGCCGCGGTCTGGGTCGTGGCGGTGTTCTGGTCGTCGAGGTTGAAGTCGAGACCGACCACCTCGATGTCCGGATACTCGTTGTCCATCACCTCCTGGAAGCCGACGGCGCGGCCCTCGACCGAGCTCACGTTCGGGTTGGTGGAGTTGATGTAGACCTTGCCCTTGCCGCCGATCGCCTTGGCGAGGCCGCGGGCCGAGATGCGGCCGCCCTCGACATTGTCCGAGCCGATATAGCTCAGCGGGAAGGTGACCGGGCCGCCGGCATAGTCGCCGTCGCCGAGGAAGGTGTCGACGGTGATGACCTTGATGCCGGCGTCGACTGCCGCCTGCAGCGGGCCGACCATCTGGTCCTTGTCGGTCGGCGCGGTGATGATGTAGTCGAGGTCGCCACGCGCGATCAGCGCGTCGAGGATCGGGGTCTGCACCTCGACGCCCCAGGTCGGCGGAATCTGCGTCACCACCTCGATCCCGAGATCGGCGGCGGCCTTGTTAACGCCCAGCTCCATGACCTGGTAGAACGGATCGACCACGCCCGGCAGGAAGCCGACCTTGATCTTCTCCTGGGCCATGGCGCCGCTGGCGCCGAGCGCCACGGCGGCTACCGCCAGTGCGCCGAACACATGCTTCTTCATCATCGTAAAAGTCCCTCCCTACCAAGTTGTTGTTATGGCGGCCATCAGGACAGATGGCCTTTCAGCGACGATATCGAAGCGCCCGTCGCGTGGCAATGGACTGCGCGCGGCCGCTTAGTTTTCGTGCAGGGGTAGAAACCGGTCAGGGTCGGATGCGGAAACCGCGGCGGCGGAGATGGCGGAAGAACAGGCGCGGCCGGGCATGGGCCGCCTTCCACATGTATTCACGGGCGAGGGCATGGTCGTCGTTGTTGGCGGCGAACCGGGCCGAGTGCATCTCCATGTGATAGAGCCGCGTCTGGCGGAACTTGGTGCCGTACCGGTTGTAGAGCACCCGGTACTTGTCGAAGATGTAGTCGTTGCACTGCCTGATCTGCGCGGCGCTCCGGCCGAGGTCGGACTTGTGGTAGACGCAGAGCGGATCGGCCAGTCCGGGCTCGAGGATCCGGCCGCGCTTCAGCACGAAGCGGACGAAATAATCGAGGTCCTGGAGGCGCGGCAGACGCTCGTCGAACCAGCCGACATTGCGGAAGGTCTCGGCCCGCCCGAGCAGCGTCCACAGATAGGCGCGGAGATCGGTGCCGACGAGAAGGGCGCGGACCTGGTCCTGGTCGGTGAGCTGGCGCTTGACCCGGTGGGCCTGCTGGTCGAGCCATTTCCAGTGGTAGTGGCAGGACATCCACAGCGCCTGGTCCGGCGCGGCGGACTCGGCCGCCTCGAGCGCGGCGAACTGGGCCGCGAGCTTCTCGGGGTACCATTCGTCGCCGGCGTCGAGCCAAGCGACGAAGGGGCTGTCGATGGCATCGAGGAGGACGTTCCGGGTATAGGGCCGTCCGCGGTTGCTGGCATTGACGAGGAAGGTCACCGGGTGGACGAAGCTCTCGCCCATGGCGCGAACGGCATTCGCCGCCTCGGGGTTCGAGCCGTCGTCGGCGATGACGATGCGGATGCTGCCGTCCCACGTCTGCTCCGCGACCGAGCGCAGTGTCAGCGCCAGGCCCTCGGCGTCGTTGTAGTGCGGGATCAGGATATCAAGCGTCGCCATCGGGGGCCCTTGCCGGTTCCGTCAGCTCCTCGATGAGGGCGATCCAGCGCTCCGCATATTGTTCCTGCGTGAAGCCCGCGACGCTGGCCGGGCCAGCCGCGCCGAGGCGCGCGCGGAGAGCGTCGTCCTCGATCAGGCGCCGCAGTCCGGCCGCGAGCGCCTCGGCGCCGCCGCTCCGGTCGACCAGGAGGCCGTTCTCGCCGTCGAAGACGAACTCGTTGACCCCCGGGCAGTCGGCGAAGGCGACCACCGGCATGCCGAGCGCGAGCGCCTCCGCGGCCGAGAGGCCGAAGCCCTCGAAATGGGCCGGATGGCAGAAGATCGACATCCGAGCGTATTCCTCGCCGAGGTTGCCGCGATGGCCTTCGAGCAGGAAGGAGTCGGCCACGCCGAGGCGGAGCGCCTCCGCCTTCAGCACCTTGAGCTGAGGTCCGACGCCGTAGATGACCACCTTCCAGTCGGGATGGTCGGCGGCAATCAGCGCCCAGGCCGCGAGCAGGGTGTGGTAGTTCTTGACCTTGGCCAGGCGCCCCACGGCGAGGATGACCCGCTGCCGCTCCGCCGCAGGCTGCGCCGCCAGGATCTCCTCCGAGACGTAGTTCGGCATCGCCACGATGCGCGACTGGAGATGCTCGGGGAACCACTCGCCGAACCGCGGGAAGATGACGTGGATCCGGGCGGCATGGTCGAGGGCGGCGAGCCGCGCCTCGCGGTCGATCGGGTTGGGGTCCCAGCGCTCCGGCGAGGTGTAGTCCTCGGCCGGGACGTTGTGGTTGGTGGGGATCACCTTGATGCCGGTGCCGGCGGCCGCCAGCAGCGCCGGCGTATTGGCTGGCGGCATGAAGGTCAGCACCACGTCCGGCCGGCGCAGGGTAAAGTAGTCGTGGAGCTGGCTGATGAAGATGTCGTTGGCGGCGGCCCAGCCCCATTTCTGGCGGAGCGAGCGCGGCATGAAGCGCCGCCGCGAGGCCCATCGCCGGAGCCGGTAGGCGAACGGCACCGGAACCGGATGCAGGTTGATCAGCTCGATTCGCGGATCGAGCGCGAAGAACGGCTTGCCGCGCGTCTGGTCGTAGTGGAGGCAGGTGACCTCGTAGCCGCGGGCGGCCAGCATGTTGGCCAGCTCGATATAGATGCGCTCGGCGCCGCCGCTGCGCTCGGCCAGCAGACGGATGACGATCGCAACCGTCTTGCCGTGGCGGAAGCGCGCGACCGCCTCGTCGGATGCAGCATCGATGGCCACCTCGGCCGGGGCCTGCATCGCGACATCGTCGGTCAAAGCAGAAGCTCGGCCGCGATGTTGGCGAACTGCGCCGCGCTCATCCCCTGGTAGACGGCCGGCACGGCGGCGCCCGTCGGCATGACGAACGGCGGAAAGAGCGGCGTGGTCCGGGCGGGCAGGTACTCCGCCCGCAGCCTCTCGTTGGTCTCTGCGAAGGACGCGTAGAACGCCGCGATCTCCTCGATGGGCAACCAGTCGACCTTGCCGCGCTCGATCTTGGTCGCCCGGTCCGCCTTGTCGAGCAACAGCACGCCGATCTCCTTGAGGCGCTCCGGCTTGAGGGAGGTGCCGTTGAGGATGCGCTTGAACTCGACGAGGTCGATCGGCAGCGACGGGTTGGCGGAAGGCCGGCCGGTGATGTTGGCGACGTCGATGCCGAGATGGTTGAAGAAGGTGTTGATCAAGCCACTCGCCGCCAGGTCCTCGTAGATGAGGAGATCGACGACGCCGAAGGCATCCTTGAACAGGCGGAGATGCTCATAGTACTCGAAGGGCTCGCGCTCCTCGAGGAACTCGCCGAAGCTCTGGCGGAACTTGGTGACCTTGATGCGCTCCTGATAGAGCGAGCGGGCGAAGGTATCCTGGCGCCGGACGATACACAGCACCTTGACGTCGTCGGTCGGGATCATCGACCGCACCCGGTCGATATAGGCCTTGCGCTCCGCCCAGTAGCCGCCTTCGGCAGGCAGCAGGTGGCGGTAGAAGGGCTCGGCGCTGATCAGCAGCGTCTCGCCGGGCCGCTTCTGGGTGACGACGTGGTCGAGGAAGCGGCGGGCATCCTCGAGGGAGAGCCGGTTGCCGTTCTCGTTGGCAATGGCGTGCGAGACGTGGTGGTGCCCGTAGTGAACGAACAGCTTGATCTCGTCGTAGGAGGGGTACCACAGGCCACGCGAACGGAGCTTGGCGCGGTTGGCGGCGGCGAAACGCTGGATCGCCGTGGTCCCGGTCTTGTGAGTTCCGATGTGGAGGACGACCGTCATTTTCGCATCGCTTGAGCAGGGTTCGGGCCTAGGTAACCTTGCCGCTTGCGGCTGTCCAACGCTTTCAACGCCGCGGGCCGGCGGGGCGAGGTCGCTCTCGACATTCGCCGCCGGCTCCGTCTAAGCATAGCCAGGGACGGGCGCCCCCGCCCACGGTGCGGGCACGATCCGGCGGAGATACATGCTTCCGGTTGTCATTCACGCGGGCTGCTACAAGACGGCGACCAGCACCATCCAGTCGATCGCCCAGAAGAACCGGGATCGGCTCCTCGAGTCGTTCGGCGTGCTCTATCCCAAGACCGGCGCACGGGCGAACCAGGGCATCCCCGACCCCGACTGCGTCGCCCATCACCTGCTGTTCCATGCCGTCCGCAACGACGTCGAGGGCGGCGTGCCCGACGGTTTCCTCGCCAACCGCAGCAAGCTCGCCGCCGAGATCGCCAAGAAGCGGGCAGGGCGCCTGTTCGTCTCGACCGAGCTGCTCTCCTTCGCCTCCGAGGCGATCAAGGACCGTTTCCTGTCCTATTTCGAGGGCATTTCGGACGACGTCAGCGTGATTTACGCCGTGCGGCGGCCGGACGAGATGATCGACTCGATGAACAACCAGATGCTGCGCGCCGGCCGCGGGCGGACGCGGAGCCGCGAGCTGGTCGACTACCACGCCGACATCACCCAATGGAGCGCCCGGCTCGGTGCCGACAAGGTCAAGGTGCTGTACTTCTCCAAGGACGGGTACGACGCCTATCTCCGTCGCATCTTCGCCCAGGCCGGAGTCGACCTGTCCCGACCCGGCATCGCCACCGAGGTCTATGCCAACGCCCCGATGACGCTCGCCGGCTACGTGGTCCGCGGCATGATCTTCGACCGGCTCAAGGCACGGAACATCGAGATGGACCGGGCGATGCGCCACGAGGTCAACCTGGCGCTCGCCCCGATCGAGGAGAAGCTGGCGCCGAGCCCCAAGGTGGTGACGCTGGGGCCCGACGACCGGGCCCGCATCCTCGATGCCAACCGGGAGGAGCTTGAGGCGGTCAAGGCCTGGCTGACGCCCGAGGATCGGGACGCGCTCGAGCGTGAGTTCGCGCAAGGGCTGGCCGGGCCGCACCCGGACCGCAACGTCGACAGCCCCGCCGCGCTCGGCAAGGACGACATCGCGGCGATCTACCGGGGCCTCACCGCCTCCCCCGTACTTCACGGCCTCTTAGCCAGAGACTGACCCCGCGCCAGCTGGTCGGCGGCGCGGCGCGCCCGGCCGAGGCGAGGCCATGGAGCGTGCGCATCAGCAGCTCGTGGTGTCGGTCGGGATCGACGATGCAGATCTCCTCGATCTGCTTCGGCCGCGCCTTGGCCGCCTTGGCCGCCTTCCTGTCCAGCCTGGCGGGCTCATCCTTCCCCTCATCGAGGTCGGCCTTGGTCGCGGGCGCGTCGGCGACCCGGTCGTAGTCGAGCCCGTCGAAGACGATGCCGTAGGTGTCGCGGAGCCAGAGCACGTCGTTCGAGGCGGCGTCGACGGCGCTCGCGACCTCGGGCCGGAGGTTCGGCCGGATGGTGCCTCCGACGGCCGCATCGGCGTCGCGGATCGCGGCGATCAGGCGGTCGGTATCCGGGGTGAAGCGGCCCCGGCTCTTGCGGTGGTTGGCGCGGCGGTAGCCGGCAAGGATCGCCATGCCCTCGGCGCTGATCGTGGCGTTGGCGGTGTTGCCGCCCGGATTCGCAGCGAGGTCGGCGCCCGGCAGGAAGGCTTCGAGGAAGTCGCGGACGATGTCGCCGCCGGGAAACGCCGCCCGGTCGTAGCGCACCACCCGCACCGCATCGGCGACCCGGGCGAAGCCCTCGAGCGGTGTCCGATAGCGGACCGCGGTCACCGGCCGGATGGCGTGCGAGCCCTTGAGGGTCTGCTGCACCGCGGAGAGGTACTGGTCGGCGGGACGCCGGACATAGGCGACCACCTCGAAGGGACCGCCAAAGCCGCGCAGCAGCTCGGCCAGGCGGTCGAACTTCTGCTGGCCGCGCAGCCCGAACAGCCATTCCGAGGAGAGCACCATCGTCTCGGGCCGGGTCGCGGCGATGCTCGCCCGGATGTCGGCCATCCAGCGCGTGAAGGCCGGGCCGATCTCGTCCATCCGGCCGTCATAGGCGCTGCGGATCATGCGGGGCAGGGCGTGCCGTCGCTCCTCCACGCCAGCCACCAGGAAGTTCTGGCTGTCGGGAAAGAGCGGGGCGCGCGGGTAGAGGATGCCCTGGCGCCCAAGCCGGTCGCGGCCGCCGGCGAGCGCCTGCTGGAGCGCGGTGGAGCCGGCCTTGGGCATGCCGACATGAAGCAGGACACGCAAGAGAGCGCCTCGCCGGAATAAGCTCAGCCGCCGACCTGCTCGCCGCCGGGAAGGCGAACGGGAGGCAGGCGCCGGGCGATGCGCTGGCGGTCATCCTCGTAGCGGGGCGGCAGCATCAACCCGGTGCCTAGGCGCTCGGGCGCCTCGTCGACGGTGAAGCCGGGTGGGTCGGTGGCGATCTCGAACAGGATTCCGCCTCGCTCGCGGAAATAGATGGAGTGAAAGTACTGGCGGTCGATGACCGGGGTCACGTCATAGCCGAGCGCGGCGATCCGGTCACGCCACGCCAGCTGGGCAGTCTCGTCGGGGACGCGGAAGGCGATGTGATGGACGCTGCCGGCGCCCGGACGGGCGCGCGGCGCCTCGGTGCCGGTCAGCACGTCGAGCAGCCTGCCTGTCGGCGCGTCGCCCGGCGCCGCGAGACGGATACGGCCGTTCTCCTCGCCGGTGACCGTGTAGCCCATGCCGTCGGTGAGGAGCCGCAGGGTCCGGTCGGGGGCGAGACTCCACAGCGTGGCGCCTGCGAAGCCGAGGATCGCCTCGCCCGTCCCCGGGCCGCCGGCGGCGATCTCGAGCCGTGTGCCGTCGGGATCGGCGAAGGCGATGAAGGGCTGGCCGAAGCGCTCCTCCGGCCCGCGGGTGGTGACGCCATGGCCCTCGAGCCGCTCGATCCACGGCTCGAGCGCATCGGACGCGACGAGGAAGGTCGTGGTGTCGACGACGCCGGCGCCGCTTCGCCCCGCCGCCGCCATCGCGAAGGGGAAGAAGGTGAGGATCGAGCCGGGGTGTCCCGCGTCGTCGCCGAAATAGAGATGGTAGGCGCTGGGATCGTCGAAATTGACGGTGAGCTTGACCAGCCGGAGGCCGAGGACGCGGGTATAGAAGTCGATGCTCTGCTGGGCGTCGGCCGCGATTGCGGTGATGTGGTGGATGCCGGGGATGATGTCCGTCATGGCGCGCTCATTGTGGCCTGGCCGCGCGGAAGTCTACTCCTTTCTGGGCCACAGGCGCCAATGGGTCGGCCGCACGTCGATCCGCGCCCCCGTCTCGGCATGGCGCCACCCGCCCTGGTCGCGCCGGCAGGGGAAGACGAGGCGATGCTCGCCGTCCTCGTCGATGACGGCGAGCTCGAGGTCGCCCTCATAGGGTGCGGTGGTGATGGGCTGCCACATTGGACTATGAGAGTTTGACGCCCGCTTCGGCGCCTTGATCTGGATCAAGCGCCCCGAGCCCCCACACGGCGCCAGCGGGCCGAAGGGGGTGCATCGGCGGGGCGATCGGCGTATAGGAACGGCGCGAAGAACGGAGCGTGCCATGGCCGACATCGCCACCAAGCCGCGCACCCGCGCCAAGCTGAAGACGGAGCGTCCCAAGCTCCACAAGGTGATCCTGATCAACGACGACTACACGCCGCGCGAGTTCGTCGTGATGGTGCTGAAGGCGGTGTTCCGCATGGGCGGCGACCAGGCGGCCCGGGTGATGATCACGGCGCACCAGAAGGGCGCCTGCGTGGTCGCCGTCTACCAGCGCGATATCGCCGAGACCAAGGCGAGCGAGGCGACCGACTTCGGACGCGAGGCCGGCTTCCCATTGATGTTCACCACCGAGCCCGAGGAATAGCCTCTCTCGGCAGCACCGCCTCCGGCGCGTCTCACGTCCGGCGACGCGCCCAGCCTCCCGTGCTATGCACATGCAACCGACGAGGGAGGGGATGGCGATGTCGACTGGACGTTCGAAGGGACTGCGCGGCGTGCTGCTTGTCGCAGCGGTGCTCGGTGCCGGCTTTGCTGCCGGCTGGACGATGCGCGGCGGGGCCGAGGCCCAGGCCCAGGAGGATGCGGCCACGCTCGCCGAGGCCCAGCTCGGGCGCTTCTACGAGGCGCTTGCCGGGCGCGGGTCTCTCTCCGACGTGCTCGGCGACGCTTTCCAGATCATCCGCACCAACGGTACGCGCTACGACCGCGAGGCCTATCTCGCGCGGCCGCCGTCCTATTCCGGCTACAGCCTCGGCGGGATCCGCGCCTTCCAGGACGGCGACGTGCTCACCGCGACCTATTTCGCCGGGGTGACCGGGACGATCGAGGGCACCGGGCTCGCCTCGCAGGACCAGCCGCGCATGGCGGTGTTCACCCGCGCCGGCGGTGAATGGAAGATGCAGGCGCTCGCCAATCTCGGCATGGGGCTGATGAGCGATCCCGAGGCCGCGGGCAAGGCCGCCGTGGAGGCCTGGGTCGGCGCCGTCGCCGCGGGCGACAAGGACGCGCTCGGCAAGATTCTCGCGCCCGAGTTCCAGATCATCCGGTCCGACGGAACGGCCTACGACACCGCCGCCTATCTCCAGTCGGAGCTGCCGCACTTCCCCGAGCCGCCGGCCTTCGGCTCCTTGGTCGTCACCGGCTACGGCGACTATCTGGTGGCGCGCTACGAGATCACGAGCAAGGTCATGCTCGGGGGTGAGGAGGAGCTGCGCTACGGGCCGCGGCTCACCGTATTCCGGAAGGGCGCCGGCGACGCCTGGCTGGTGGTCGCGCACGCCAATCTCGCCAGCATCACGCGCTAGCGCGCGGGCCGGCGCGGCCAATGCCTCAGAGCGGGGCCTCAGAGCGGGGCCTCAGCTCGCGTCGGCGGCGTAGATCCAGTTCAGCACCTGGCGCCAGTCGGTCATGCGCAGCGAGATGCCGTGGGTCCCCTCGTCGAACAGCACGAAGCGGATCGGATAGTCCGGCACCTCGCTCTTCATGCGCTTGAAGAAGGCGAGCTGCGACTTGTAGCCGAGGATCCAGTCCTCCATCGAGTTGGAGATGCTGATCGCCGGCCGCTGTCCGGGCGGGAGCTTGCCGGCCCGGGCGACGAAGTCGTTGTCCATCTCCGAATCGAGGAACATGACGCCCTTGATCAGCGGCCCGGTCTCGCTGTCGTAAAGCAGGCGCCAGCAGATCTTGCCACCCCACGAGCCGCAGGCGAGCACCACCGGAGCGCCCGGCGAGCGTGACGCCTGGTCGAGCACCAGGGCCTTCATCTGCGCCGTGCCGCGCCGGCTAAAATCGGAGAAGTCGGCGGAAATGTAGACGCCGTCGTTCCGCATCATCAGGTTCTTGACGCGGTTGAAGTTGCCGCCGTGGATCAGGTCGCTGGCGCCGCTCGAGCGGTTGGTGCCGCGGCCATGGATGAAGATGACGATCGCCTTCGCGCCGCCATCGACCTTGCCGACGGCGGTGTAGACCACCTTGCGTCCGTCGACCGTCAGGGAGCGGTCGCTCTCGACCGCCTGGGTCGACAGGTCGATGTACTCGGGCTTGACCTTCTCGAGCTTGATCGCGTCGCGATTGTAGAGGTCGCGTGGGCGGTCGTAGTCGACGAACAGGAAATCACCGCCATACTCGGACTGGAGCACGTTCTGGTATGCGAACAGCTCGTCCTTGAACGGGGCGAGCGTATAGGGCGCGGCGGCAAGGCTGCCGATCGAGGCGACGAGCCCGGCGACGAAGGCCGTCAGCCGGCGTCCATGAAATTGGCAAGACCGACGCGCTGCCGCCCCTCGGCGTCGAAATTGGAAGGATCGAGCCACCGTTCGAATGCCCTTTTCCTCGCCGGCCACTCGCTGTCGAGCATCGAGTACCAGGCCGTGTCGCGATTCCGCCCCTTGACGATCATGTGCTGGCGGAAAATGCCCTCGAAGCTGAAACCGAGACGGAGCGCAGCACGCCGGGATGGCGCATTGAGGGCATTGCATTTCCATTCATAGCGCCGGTAGCCGAGCGTGTCGAAGACGTAGGCGGCAGCGAGATACTGCGCCTCGGTGGCGGCGGGCGTGCGCTGGAGCGACGGTGCGTAGACGATGTTGCCCATCTCGATGACCCGCATCGCCGGCCGGGTCTCCATCAGCGTCACCGAACCGGTGGCAGTCCCGGTGCGCTTGTCGATGACGGCATAGGCATAGGGATCGGCGGTCTCCGCCCGGGCCTCGAGCCAGGCCATGAACGCGGCCTCGCCGTCGAACGGGCCGTAGCCCATGTAGGTCCACAGCGAATCGTCGTTCCGCACGCCTTCCCAGAAGGCGCGCCCATGGCGCACGGGATCGAGCTTCTCGAGGATGGCGAGGCGACCTTCGAGCGTGACGTCGCCCGGGCGCCTTGCCGGGGCGGTGTCGACGCGGTCGCCGACTGGCTGTTCACCCCTCATCGTCTCCCTCTCCCTTCAGACGGACTATCGCGGGGATACCGTCTTTCAGGGGGGGAGGCGAGAGTGGTCGAAGAAAAAACGGCGCAAGACAGGCTGCCCGGCATCACTGCCGAAGCTCAAAGGTCAGAGCTTGAAAGATCCTGTCGCGGCGCCGGCCTGGAAGGGGGCGGGGCTAGGTCCCGTCCCCTTCCATGAGGGCGACGATCACCGGTCGCCCGGCGCGCAGTAGGTCGCGACTTCGAAGCTGCCCGTCGGGTACTTCGCCTTGGCGTCGGCACACTGGAAGTCGTAAGCCGCGCCGCCGGACTTCACGGAGCCCGCGCCGGGGATCTGAAGGTCGGCACCGCCCGAATAGGTCTGCGAAGACACCGGGGTCGGGTTCGAAGCGGGGGCGAGCGAGTCATGCTCATCCCAGGCGAAGGCCGAGCCAGCGCTCAGAGCGACGACGGTGGCGGCAGCAGCCGCGATTGCCTTGATGTTCATTTCCAGTCTCCTTTTGAGTGACGTTTCGGTCACGGGCTGGATATGGTCCCTTGAACGCGCATCGGAATGAGCCAAATACTGAAGTCGTCCATCAGTTAGGTTCATATGAGATGTTGGATCCGCTCACGCTCGACCAGTTGCGCGTCCTGGTCACCGTTGCCGACCAAGGCAGCTTTTCAGCCGCGGCACGGAAACTGGGCCGGGTCCAGTCCGCCATCAGCCAGGCGGTCCAGGCGCTGGAGTCGGCGCTCGGCGTCCAGCTCTTCGATCGCGATGGCAAGATTCCCCAGCTGAACGACGCCGGGCGCGTGCTCCTCGCCGATGGACGGCGGCTCATCGCCAGCGCCGAGGCGCTGAAGGCCAAGGCGGAGAGCTTTTCGGAAGGTGTCGAGCCCGAGTTGACGCTCGCCGTCGACGCCATGTTCCCGAGTGCCGTGCTGACGCGGAGCCTTCGCGCGCTCAGCAAGGTCTATCCCTGTCTTCAGGTCACCGTCTTCACCGAGGCGATGGGCGGGGCCGAGCAGCGGCTCCGCGACGGTGCGGCGCGGCTCGCCTTCTGCGTGCCGCTGCCGGGCGTGGGGGACAACCGCGAAAGCGAATTTCTCGTTACGATTCCGATGGTTCCGGTGGTATCCACGGACCATCCGCTGGCCGCGCTCGATGGTCCGCTGCTCCGCTCTGACCTCGAGCGCGAGGTGCAGCTCATCCTCACCGACCGCACCCCGGTGACCAACGGATTGACCGGCGGCATCATCAGCGCACGCACGTGGCGCTTCGCCGATCTCGCGACCCGCCTCGAGTTCCTGCTGAGCGGCTTCGGCTGGTGCAACATGCCGTTGCATCTTGTGCACGAGCACGTGGAGGCCGGCCGGCTGAAGGTGCTCGAGGTTGCCGAGCCGACGATCTCCGGCCTCGACATCCATGTCGTCCACGAGCGGGGCCGCGCGCCGGGCAAGGCGGGGCGCTGGCTGATCGAGGATCTCCGCAGCCGCGTTCTCGAATGTGCCACGCACGGACTGCTCAGCGGCCAGCCCTCTGCAACCGTGAAGATGGCGCGGCCGCCGCTCACGCTCATCGCCGGTGCGAACGGCACCAAGGGCGTCGACGGCGTCATCCATCAGTAGAACTGATCGTTATCATCGCAATTTGAGCCCTTCGCAGTCGGGCCTTCCGGGGTCATCTGTGCTTGATCTGGACGGCCGCCTCCCCGGCCGTCCGGACAGCCAGAAAGGTTACGGATATGGTTAAGATTGCAGTGATCCTGGGCTCGGTGCGCGAGGGTCGCTTCGGCGACAAGCCCGCGCAGTGGATCTTCGACGAGCTCAAGAAGCAGCCGGGTGTCGAGGCGACGTTCCTCGACCTCAAGGAGTTCGACCTCCCCAATTTCGATTCCCCCGTGAGCCCGGCCTGGGTTGCCGAGCCGTTGCCCAAGGGCAACGTCGCCAAGTGGTCCAAGGCGGTTGCCGAGCAGGACGGGTTCATCGTCGTCGCGCCGGAGTACAATCGCAGCCTCGGCGGCGCGATGAAGAACGCCTTCGACTGGATCTACCCCGAGTGGAACCGCAAGGCGATCGGCTTCGTCGGCTATGGCTCCGCGGGCGGTGCACGTGCGATCGAGCACATGCGCAACATCTCGGTCGAGCTGCAGATGGCGCCGGTTCGCCATGGCGTCCACATCATGTGGCCGATGATGGCGCCGCTGATGCAGGAAAAGGCTCCGGTCGACCCGGCCAGCTTCGCGGACGTCCAGCAGGCCGCCGAGACCATGATCGGCGATGTCGTGTGGTGGGCGAAGGCGCTCAAGACGGCGCGCGAGGCCGACGCCCGGCAGAAGGCTGCCGCCTGACGTCGATCACCAGTTCGGGCTGGCGCGCTTCCGCAGTCGCGCCGGCCCGCTTCCGGCGCCCGTGAGTCACCCGCGACCCGTAGCCCGCGCGTGACGCGCGGGCGCCGGGACCGTTTCGGGGGTTGCGATTCACGGGCGGCCCAGGGAATGCTGGCGGCATGCGGAGCCTCTTCGCCCTCGTCCTCCTCCTCGTCGCGGCCAGCGCCGTCCGGGCCGAGGAGGCGATTCCTTCCCCCTTCCGCGAGGATCGCATCTTCGCCGAGTCGATCGCCGCCGCCGAGGCCCTGGGGGTTCCGGCGCGCAAGGTGAGCGGCCTCACGGTGCCCCACCACCTCCTCGCCGCCGACCTGATCGCCCGCGCCTTCCTCCTCGCCCGCGACAACCGCTACGATCGCATCGTCTTCCTCACGCCGGACCACTTCAAGCGGTCCCGGCGGCCGTTCGCGACGACCCGGCGCGCGTTCGACACGGTCTATGGCCCGGTGCCCACCGACGTCGCCGCGGTCGAGACGCTGCTGGCCGATCCGGCGCTGGTCGAGGAGTCCGGCCTGTTCGCCCGCGAGCATGGCATTACCGGCATTCTCCCCTATGTCGCCCGCTTCTTCCCGGGCCCGCCCGTGGTCCCCGTCGCCGTCACCATCGCCACGAACCGGGCCGAATGGGATGCGATGGTCGCGACGCTCGCCCCGCTCGTCACCGAGCGGACGCTGGTGATCCAGTCGACCGACTTCTCCCATTACCTGACGCTGCCCGAGGCGATCCTCCGCGACCAGGAGACGCTGAACGTCATCGCCGCCCACGACCTCGACGGGGTGGCGAAGCTCCGCCAGCCGCAGCATCTCGATTCCCGCGGCGGCCAGTACATCCAGATGCGGCTGCAGGCCGAGCGCTTCGGGGCGGAGCCGGTGGTGCTCGCCAACAGCAACATGGAGCTCTATCTCGGCCATCCGGTCGCGGAGACCACCAGCTACATCGTCCAGGCCTACATGGCGCCGGAACAGCGGGTCGATTTCGCCGGCTATGCCGACGGCGAGCGGCTCTGCTTCGCCGGGGACACCTTCTTCGGCCGACACCTGGCGCCGGTCCTGTCCCAACCCGAGATCCGCGAGCGGCTCCTCGCCGAGATCGCGAAGGCTCTCGGCGGATGCCCGCTGGTGCTCAACCTCGAGGGCGTGATGCTGCCGGAGCTGCCGACTGGCGCCGGTGACATGCAGCTCGCCATGCCCGAGGACCTGACGCTCGACTGGCTGAAACGCCTCGGCGTCGTCGCGGTGTCGATCGCCAACAACCACAGCACCGACTTCGGCATTGAGCCGCGCGCGGCGATGAAGGCGCGGCTCGAGGCGGCCGGCATCGCCGTGCTCGACGGAGCGGACGCGGTCGACCTCGGCCCGCTCCGCGTCTTCGCCCTCACCGATCTCGACAATGCGGCGGGCACGGGCCGGATCAGCGAGGCGCTGCTCGACGCCGTCACCCGGTCGGATGCGGCGCCGCCGGTGGCCGCCTTCATGCACTGGGGCATGGAATACGGCCGCATCCCCGACGAGCGGGAGGACTATCTCGCCGATGCGCTCCGCCAGGCGGCGGTGTCGCTCATCGTCGGCGCTCACCCGCATGTGGCCGGGGAGGGGCTCGAGGCGCTGGGCGGCGGCACGTCGCTGCTCGCCTATTCGCTGGGGAATTTCCTGTTCGACCAGCCGGGAAGCCGCGCCTCGGGCGTGGTGCTCGAGCTGCGCTTCTTCCCGCAAGGGACCTTCTTCGCCCGGCAGGTGCCGATCCCGAACTTCTACGAGCGCGCGCTCCGCCTCCGCTGAGCGGAGGGGTGGACGGTCACTCCTTCACCGGCACAGTGTAGTTGAGCGGCAGCCGGCCGCCATCGGCGTAGATCGTCTGGCCGGTGACGTAGCTCGCTTCCTCGGAGGCGAGGAAGGCGGCGACGGCCGCGATCTCCCGGGGCTCGCCGATCCGGCCGAGCGGGGTCCGCGACAGGATGGTGTTGCGGGCCGCCGGGTTGGTCATGACCGACTCGAGCATCTCGGTGGCGATCGAGCCGGGCCCGATGGCGTTGACCCGGATGCCGTAGGGGGCGAGCGCCAGCGCCATCACCCGGGTGAGCTGGGCCAGTCCGCCCTTGGACACCGAATAGGGAACCTGGTCGGGGATCGCGAAGACCGCATTGACCGAGGACATGTTGATGATGGCGCCCGGCCGGCCGCCGGCCTCGATGCGCTCGACCATGTGGCGCGCCACCGCCTGTCCGCACAGAAAGGAGCCCTTGAGGTTGACGCGGAGCACGCGATCGAAGTCGTCCGGGTCGAGCTCGAGGAAGTCGCCCTTGACCAGGATGGCGGCATTGTTGACCAGGACGTCGATGTCGCCGAAGGCGTCGGCGGTCGCCGCCACCATGTTGCGGACGTCGAGGCGTTCGCTCACGTCGCACTCGAAGTAGCGGACGCGGCCGAGGCTGCTGAGCTCGGACGCCGCCTTGGTGCCCGCCTCGTCGTCGGCGTCGGCGATCATCACCCGGGCCCCCTCTTCGAGGAAACGCCGGGCGATGGCGTAGCCGATTCCCTTGGCGCCGCCGGTCACCACCGCCACCTTGTTGTCGAGCAGCATCGAGTCAAAGCCTCCAGTTCATAAGGATCGTCCCCGGCCCCGCTGGCAAACTAGCCCACTCCTGTTGCCGCTGCGAGGCGCGAGGGAGTATCATGGCGTTCCCATCCCCCGGCAATTCGCCCCACCACCACTTCCAATGATCGACGACCCATGGTTCTACATCGCCGCGATACCCGCGGTGCTGGTGCTCGGCCTCGCCAAGGGCGGGTTCGGCTCGGTCGGTCTTCTGGTCGTGCCGATCCTGTCGCTTGCGGTGTCGCCGGTGCAGGCGGCTGGGATCGTGCTGCCGATCCTGGTGCTCAGCGACCTGGTGGCGCTCTATTCCTACTGGGGCGAGTGGGACAAGCGGACCATGGCGATCATGATGCCGGGGGCGCTGGTCGGTGTCGCCATCGGCTGGTGGACCGCGGCCTGGGTGGGTGAGGAGCAGATCCGCCTGATCCTCGGCGTCATCTCGGTGGCCTTCGCGTTGAACTACTGGTTCCGCCAGCGCCAGGCCATCCATCCCCATCCCCAGAACGTTGCCAAGGGGCTGTTCTGGGGCACCGTCAGCGGCTTCACCAGCTTCGTCAGCCACGCCGGCGGCCCGCCCTACCAGATCTACGTCACGCCGCTCCGCCTCGCGCCGCGCATCTTCGCAGGCACCATGGTGGTGTTCTTCTTCATCGTGAATGCGTTGAAGCTCGGTCCCTATTTCTTCCTCGGCCAGTTCAGCAGCGAGAATCTCCTCACCTCCGCGGTCCTCCTGCCGTTCTCGATCCCGGCGACGATCCTCGGCGTCTGGCTCGTCCGGCGGATCGAGTCGAAGCGCTTCTATGAGGTGGTGTACTTCCTGATCTTCGCCATCGGCGTCTTCCTGATCGGCGAGAGCATCGCCGACCTCATCGCCGCCGCCTGAGTCTCCCTCCGCGAAACCGACTGCTTCGCCGTGGCGCCTGTGCCCCGGCGCGCGCCCGCATGTCGCGCGCTTTGGCGCAGCGAGTGCTGCTTGAAATATGCAAAGTGATGTGTCATCCATCAAGATGCATATCGATACTCGCATTTGTGATGCTTGAACCGTGATAACCTCCGGACAGCTCAAGGCGGCGCGCGCCCTGCTCGGCATCGACCAGAAGACGCT
Source organism: Pseudomonadota bacterium (assembly GCA_023392225.1). Lineage (GTDB taxonomy): Bacteria > Pseudomonadota > Alphaproteobacteria > Rhizobiales > Kaistiaceae > Bauldia. Next base: position 10,528 of record JAEVZM010000051.1, on the reverse strand, counting down.
GGCCGACCATGCCGGGCTGTCGACGCCGACGATCCAGCGCATGGAGGCGAGCGACGGCGTCATCCGCGGCAATGTCGATTCCCTCACCAAGCTCATCGCGGCGCTCGACATGCTGGGCCTCGACCTGATCGGCGAAGGCGCGGCCTCCGCCGACGGCGGTCGCGGTCTCCGTCTCAAGGGGCCACCGAGATAAGCCCATGCCGGTGGTGCTCATCCTCTGCGGGGTCGCGGCACTCCTGATCACGGCGGGGATTGCCGTCGCGACCGGGCGAAGGCCGTTGGGCACGCCGATCGTCTACGGCTTCGCCGCCGCCATCTCGGCGTTCCTGCTGGCGGTCGCAGTGGTCCGGCTGCTCGGCGGGCCGAGCCCGGGCGACGCGGTGGTCCTGCCGCTCGGCATCCCATGGATCGGCGCCCATTTCCGCATCGACGCGCTGTCGGCCTTCTTCCTCGGGGTGATCAATCTCGGCGGTCTCGCCGCGAGCCTCTACGCCATCGGCTACGGCCGCCACGAGCCCGAGCCGCAGCGGGTGCTGCCGTTCTATGCGACCTTCCTCGCCGGCATGAACCTGGTGCTCGTCGCCGACGATGCGTTCAGCTTCCTGTTCGCCTGGGAATCGATGTCGCTCGCCTCGTGGGCACTGGTCGTCGCCCATCATCGCGACGCCGGGAACGTCCGCGCCGGCTATGTCTACATGGTCATGGCCAGCGCCGGCACCATGGCGCTCCTGCTCGCCTTCGGCCTGCTCGCCGGTCCGGCCGGCGGCTACGCCTTTGCCGATATCCGCGCCGGCGAGCTGGCGCCGCTGGCGGCGGGCATCGTCCTCGGCCTTGCCATCCTCGGCGCCGGCTCCAAGGCCGGCCTCGTGCCGCTCCATGCCTGGCTGCCGCGCGCCCATCCGGCGGCGCCGAGCCACGTCTCGGCGCTGATGAGCGGGGTGATGACCAAGGTCGCGGTCTACGCCTTCATCCGCATCGTGTTCGACCTCGCCGGCCCGGGCGAGTGGTGGTGGGCGACGGTGGTGCTGGTGCTCGGCGGCGGCACCGCCGTGCTCGGCATCCTCTATGCGATGATGCAGGACGACCTGAAGCGGGTGCTGGCCTATTCGACCATCGAGAACATCGGCCTCGTCTTCGTCGGACTGGGCCTCGCGCTCGCCTTTCGCGCCAACCAGATGCCGGGTGCGGCGGCGCTGGCGCTGACCGCGGCGCTGCTCCATGTCCTCAACCACGCGAGCTTCAAGTCGCTGCTGTTCCTCGGTTCCGGCGCGGTGCTGCATGCCACCGGCTCGCGTCAGATGGACCGCCTCGGCGGGTTGATCCACCGCATGCCGCGTACGGCCTTTGCCATGCTTGCCGGCGTGGTGGCGATCTCGGCGCTGCCGCCGCTGAACGGCTTTGTCTCGGAATGGCTGACCTTCCAGGCGGTGCTGCTCAGCCCGCAGCTGCCGATGTGGGATCTCAAGATCATCGTGCCGGCGGTCGGCGCCATGCTCGCCCTCTCCGCGGCGCTGGCCGCGGCCTGCTTCGTCCGCCTCTATGGCGTCTCCTTCCTCGGTCGGCCGCGCTCGGGGGAGGCGTCGGAGGCGCACGAGGTCGATGGCTGGTCGACCGGCGTGATGCTCGGCCTCGCCGGCCTCTGCCTCCTTCTCGGCATCCTGCCCGGCTTCGTCATCGACGCGCTGTCGTCGGTGACCGAGATGATCGTCGGCGGCCGCATGCCGAGCCAGGCCGCGATCCCGTGGCTGTCGATCGTACCGGTCGCGGAGAGTCGCAGCTCGTATAACGGGCTCCTGGTCTTCGTCTTCATCGCGATGTCGGCTGGCATCGCTGCCGTCGCCATCCATCGCCTCGCCTCGAGCCGGCTGCGGCGCGGGCCGGCCTGGGACTGCGGCTTCCCGGACCCGAGCCCGGCGACGCAGTATTCCGCCGCCAGCTTCTCGCAGCCGTTCCGCCGCATCTTCGCCCTCGTCTACCGCACCCGCGAGCGGGTCGACATGCCGGCGCCGGGCGAGATGCGTCCCGCGATCCTCGCGGTCGAGACCCGCGACGTGTTCTGGGACAGCCTCTACCGGCCGGTGGCGATAGGGGTCCTTGCCGTCGCCGACCGGCTCAACCGCTTCCAGTTCCTCACCGTCCGCCGCTACCTGACGCTCGTGTTCGCCGCGCTCGTCCTCCTGCTCCTGGTGCTGGCGCTATGGAACTGATTCTCGGTCTCGTCGTGCAGGGGCTGCAGATGATCGTGGTGCTCGCCGTGGCGCCGCTGGTCACCGGGTTCGTGCGCAAGGTCAAGGCGCGGCTCCAGCGTCGGCAGGGACCGCCGATGCTCCAGCCCTATCGCGATCTCGCCCGACTGCTGCGCAAGGAAGTGGTGCTGGCCGAGAACGCCTCGTGGCTGTTCCGGGCGACGCCGTACCTCATCTTCGCCGCGACCTGGGTGGCGGCGGCGCTGGTGCCGACCTTCGCCAGCGGCCTCCTGTTCTCGTGGTCGGCGGACCTCATCGCCATCATCGCGCTGCTCGGCTCGGCACGGTTCTTCCTGGCGCTGGCCGGCATGGAGATCGGCACCGCCTTCGGCGGCATCGGCGCCAGCCGCGAGGTGATGATCGCCTCCTTCGCCGAGCCGGCGATGATCATGATGGTGTTCACGGTGGCGCTGGTCGCCGGCTCGACCCAGCTCTCCACCGTCTCGGCGGTGCTGGCCGATTCCGCGGTCGGGCTCCGGGTCTCGCTCGGCCTCGCTCTGGTCGCGCTGGTGCTGGTGGCGATCGCCGAGAACGGCCGCATCCCGGTCGACAACCCCGCGACCCATCTCGAGCTGACCATGGTCCATGAGGCGATGGTGCTCGAATATTCCGGCCGTCATCTGGCGCTGATCGAGCTCGCCACCTCGCTGAAGCTGGTGCTCTACCTCTCGCTCATCGCCTGCATCTTCCTGCCCTGGCAGCTTGCGCCGCTCGCCGCCGGACTGGGGGCACTGGCGATCGGGCTGGTGGCGTGGCTGGCCAAGCTCGCCGTCGGCGGCTTCCTGCTCGCCGCGTTCGAGACCTCGATCGCCAAGATGCGCGTGTTCCGCGTCGCCGACTTCCTCGGCATCGGCCTGATGCTCGGGCTGCTCGCGACCCTTCTTCTCTTCGTGTCGCGGAGCATCTGATGGGCGGTCTCGAATTCGACGTCGCGCATCTCCTCGCCGGCAGCCTGGTGCTGATCTCGCTGATGATGCTCTACCAGGACCGGATGCTGGCGCTGCTCAACGTCTTCGCCGCGCAGGCCTTCGTGCTGGCCGCGTCGGTGGCCTGGCAGGCCCACGTCCAGGACGCGCCGCACCTCTACGTCACGGCGGCGATCGCGCTCCTCTTCAAGGGACTGGCGATCCCGATGGCGCTCCGCCGGATCGTCAAGCGCTTCGGCATCCACCGCGAGATCGAGACGGTGGTCGGCGTCGGCCCGACCATGCTCGCCGGCATGGCGCTGGTGGCGCTCTCCCTCGTCGTCATGCTGCGGGTCACCGAGACCGCACCGGCCACGCCCCTCGCTCGCGAGGATCTCGCCTTTGCCCTCTCGGTGGTCCTGCTCGGCCTCCTGATGATGGTGACGCGGCGCAACGCCGTCAGCCAGGTGATCGGCTTCATGTCGCTGGAGAACGGGCTGATGCTGGCCGCGACCGGCGCCCTCGGCATGCCGCTGGTGGTCGAGATCAGCGTCGCCTTCTCGGTGCTGATCGCCTTCATCGTCATCGGTATCGTGCTGTCGCGGATTCGCGAGCGCTTCGACACCGTCGACATCGAGGCGGTCGATCGGGCGCGGGGAGAGCGGAAATGATCGCGCTGCCCTTCCGTCCCGAGGTCGCGGTCCTCGTCATCCCGCTCTGCGCGGCGGGGCTGCTGGCGCTGCTGCCGGGCTACCGGCTGACGTCGCGCCTCAACGTCCTCGCCAGCCTCCTCACGCTGCTCGCCGCCGCGGCCCTCTTCGTGACGCCGCCGCCGGCGCCGGGTGGCACGTTCCTGGTCGACGACCCCAACATCGTGTTCGTGGTGCTGTCGAGCTTCGTCGCCTTCACCACCTCGATCTTCAGCGCCACCTATATCGGCCACGAGATCGAGACCGGGCGGCTGACGCCGGGGTACCTGCGCTTCTACCACGCCATGTATCAGGTGCTGATGTTCGCCATGAACCTCGCCCTGGTCGCCAACAATATCGGCGTGATGTGGGTGGCGGTCGAGATCGCGACGCTGACCACGGTGCTGATGGTCGGCATCTACCGCACGCCCGAGGCGCTCGAGGCGGCGTGGAAGTACTTCCTGCTCGGCAGCGTCGGCATCGCGCTGGCGCTGTTCGGCACCATCCTCGTCTACATGGCGGCGCAGCCGGTGGTGGGTGAGGGCACCGACGCGATGCTGTGGACGGTGCTGGTCAGCCGCGCCGGCGAGTTCGACGCGGCCTTCCTCAACCTCGCCTTCGTCTTCCTGTTCCTCGGCTATGGCACCAAGGTCGGCCTCGCGCCGCTCCATGCCTGGCTGCCTGACGCCCATGCCGAAGGCCCGACGCCGATCTCGGCGGTGCTCTCGGGGCTGCTCCTCAACGTCGCGCTCTACGCCGTGCTTCGCTTCAAGCTGATCCTCGCCGCCAATCCGGACGCGCTGGCGCCCGGCCCGCTGATGGTGACGATGGGGCTCGGTACGCTGGTCTTCGCCGGCTTCATGCTCTACCGGCGGAGCGACATCAAACGGATGTTCGCCTACTCGTCGATCGAGCACATGGGCATCATCACCTTCGCCTTCGGGCTGGGCGGGCCGCTGGCCAATTTCGCCGGCCTGTTCCACATGGTGATGCACTCGCTCACCAAGTCCGGCATCTTCTTCGCCGTCGGCCACATCACCCAGGTCAAGGGTACGCAGGACATCAAGCGCATCACCGGGCTGACCGCGAGCCATCCCGTCCTCGGCTGGGGACTGGTGTTCGGCGTCATCGCCATCGCCGGGCTGCCGCCACTCGGCATCTTCATGAGCGAGTTCCTGGTGGTATCCTCGACCGTCGCGCGCGAGCCGCTGCTCGCGGTGCCGCTGGTGCTCGGCATCCTCGTCGCTTTCGGCGCGCTGTTCCTCCGCCTCTCGGGCCTCGCCTTCGGCGAGCCGCAAGGCCCGTCGGCGCCCGCCGAGGCCTCCTACGTGCCGATGCTGGTCCACTTCGGACTGGTGCTGGTCGCCGGCCTCTACCTGCCGCCGATGCTGGTCACCTGGTTCCAGCACGTCGCGGCGCAGCTCGGGTGAGCGCGATGGGCGTGCTGGCCGACATCATCGCCGGGATCGAACAGGTCGAGGGCCATCGTCCGTGGCCGCGCCACCCGGTCGCCGCGGCGCGCTGGCAGATCGCCGGCACCGCGCTGGCCGAGGGCCGCCTCGGGCTCCTCTCGCTCTGGGCCGAGCCCGGGATCGTGCACATGGCGGTACGCGACGGCGGCGAGGTCGCGGTGCTGAGCCTTCCCTGCCCGGACGGCACCTTCCCCTCGGTCGGGGCGCGCCACGCGCCTGCCATCCGGCTCGAGCGCACCATCGCCGATCTCTACCGGCTGCAGCCGCTCGCGGCGACCGACGCCCGGCCGTGGCTCGACCATGGCCGCTGGGGCATCACCCATCCGCTCGCCGCGGCGCCGGAGCCGCGCGACGGCGACAGTCCGGCGACCGCCTATCCCTTCCTGCCGGTCGAGGGCCCGGGCCTCCACCAGATCCCGGTCGGCCCGGTTCATGCCGGCATCATCGAGCCCGGGCACTTCCGCTTCACCGCCAGCGGCGAGACCGTGGTGCGGCTCGAGGAGCGGCTCGGCTACGTCCACAAGGGCATCGACGGCCTGATGGCCGGGGCCGACCTCGCCCGTGCCGCGCAGCTCGCCGGGCGCACCTCGGGTGATTCGACCGTTGCCTATGCGCTCGCCTTCGCCCGTGCCGTCGAGACGGCCACCGGCATCGAGCCGCCGCCGCGCGCGGTCCTCCTCCGGGCGCTGATGGCGGAGCTCGAGCGGCTCGCCAACCACCTCGGCGACATCGGCGCGATCTGCAACGACGCGGCCTTCGCGCTGATGCTGGCCCACATGGGCGTGCTGCGCGAGCGCGTCCTCCGCTTCTGCCATGCAGCCTTCGGCCACCGCCTGATGATGGACCGCGTGGTGCCGGGCGGTGTCGCGGTCGACCTCGATCGGGGCGGCTCGGATTCGCTCGCCGGCCTCCTGTCCGAGATCCGGGACGCCTTCCCGCGGCTGGTCAGCCTCTACGATTCGACGGCGTCACTTCTCGACCGGACGGTCGGCACCGGCCATCTAGCGCCCGAGCTCGCGGTGCGTTTCGCGCCCGGCGGCTTCGTCGGCCGTGCCAGTGGACAGCCCTTCGACGTGCGCCGCGACCTCGCCTATCCGCCCTATGACCGGCTGACCTTCGACGTCCCGGTGCGCGAGGACGGCGACGTCAATGCCCGGGTCTGGATCCGCATCCGCGAGGTCGAGCAGAGCCTGGCGCTGATCGACCAGATCGTTGCGCAGCTTGAACCGGGGCCGCTCGTCGCCGAGGTGCCCGTGCGGGCGGGGGAGGGCATGGCGCTGGTCGAGGCGTTCCGCGGCCCGGTGCTGGCCTGGGTGCGCCTCGGCGAGGATGGCCGCGTCGCCCGCTGCCATCTCCGCGATCCGTCGTGGTTCCAGTGGCCGCTGCTCGAGGCGGTGATCGAGGGCAACATCGTCGCCGACTTCCCGCTCTGCAACAAATCCTTCAACTGCTCCTATTCCGGCCACGACCTCTGAACGTGCGATGTGGTACCACCAAGGGCAGGGTTTCGCGCGAGGCGAAGGCATCCGGCATGACGGCCGTTGACGGACTGCACGACGTGAGGGGCTCCGGATGAGGTTCCGGGCCGGCTGGCCATACCTGCTGCTGATCCTGGTGGTGCTCGCCGGCGCGACGGCGCTTCGCATCGCCGATCCCTTTGCGCTCCAGGCGCTGCGGCTGATCGCCTTCGACTCCTACCAGCGCCTCGACCCGCAGCAATACGATCCGGCGCTGCCGGTGCGGATCGTCGACATCGACGAGGCGTCGCTGCAGCGCGTCGGCCAATGGCCGTGGCCGCGCACCACCGTCGCTCGCATGCTCGACGCGCTGCGCGACCAGGGCGTCGCCGCGGTCGCCTTCGACGTGCTGTTCGCCGAGCCCGACCAGACCTCGCCCGAGCAGCTGGTCGCCTCGCTCCCGCCCGAGCAGGCGGCGGCGCTGGCGTCGGTGCTCAAGGGCCAGCCCGGCAACGACGAGCGCCTTGCCGAGGCGATCGGGTCGAGCGCGACGGTGCTGGCGACGGTGCTGACCGGCCGCGCGGGGCCGCCGCCGCCGGTGAAGGCCGGCTTCGCGGTGGCCGGCGACGATCCCGCGCCATTCATCGCCGCCTTCGCCGGCTCGACCGGCAATCTCCCTGTGCTCGACGCCCAGGCGCTCGGCATCGGCGCCCTCAACTGGATTCCCGACCGCGACCAGGTGGTACGCCGCATCGCGCTGGTGTTCCGGGTCGGCGAGCAGTTTGTGCCGAGCCTTGCGGCGGAGTCGCTCCGCGTCGCGCAAGGGGCCTCGACCTTCATCCTCAAGGCGTCGAACGCCAGCGGCGAGGAATCCTTCGGCGGCGCCACCGGGCTCAACGCCATCAAGGTCGGCGACTTCGAGATACCGACCGATGCCGACGGCGCCATCTGGCTGCAGTTCCGCCCGTCCAATCCCGCGGCCTTCGTGCCCGCCTGGACGGTGCTCGACGGCAGCGCTGACCCCGACGACCTTGCCGGCACGATCGTCCTGGTCGGCACCAGCGCGCCGGGGCTCAACGACCTTCGGGCGACGCCGCTCGACGCCTCGCTGCCCGGGGTCGAGATCCAGGCGCAGGTGCTCGAACACGTCCTTTCCGGCCGCCAGCTGACCCGTCCGGACTACGGGCCGGCGCTCGAGATCCTGCTGGTGATCGTCATCGGCCTGGTGCTCGGTGCGGTCCTGCCGCGGCTGCCGGCGCTGGCTTCGTCGCTGACCGGCCTCATCGTCGTGCTGGCGATCTTCCTCGGCGCCTGGCTTGCCTACAAGTATCTCCATCTTCTCCTCGACCCATCCTATCCGGCGCTGGCGATCGCCGTCCTGGTGGCCGCGGCGACGCTCTACATCTATCGCCGGGTCGAGCAGCAGCGGGCGCAGGTGCGCGTCGCCTTCTCCCACTACGTCTCGCCGGATGTGGTCGACGAGCTGATCGCCAATCCCGATCGCCTCGAGCTCGGCGGCGAGGTCAAGGAGCTCACCATTCTCTTCTGCGACGTGCGGAACTTCACCTCGATCTCGGAGAAGCTCACCGCCCACGAGCTGACCCAGTTCATCAACGGCCTCCTGACCCCGCTCACCGACATCATCCTCCAGCGCCGCGGCACCATCGACAAGTACATGGGCGACGCCATTATGGCGTTCTGGAACGCCCCGCTCGACGATCCCGACCATGCTGCCAATGCCTGCACGGCGGCGATCGGCATGGCCGAGGGCATGCACGCCCTGAACGCGAAATGGGAGGAGGAGGCGAAGGCGGCCGGCCGTCCCTTCGCGCCGGTCTCGATCGGCATCGGCATCAACAGCGGCAATTGCTGCGTCGGCAATCTCGGCTCGGCGCAGCGCTTCGACTATTCGGCGATCGGCGACGACGTCAATGTCGCCTCGCGGCTCGAGGGGCTCTCGAAGACCTACGGAATGACCATCGTCATCGGCGAGACCACCGCCGACCAGGTCAAGGTGGCCAAGCTCGAGCTCGACCTGATCAAGGTCAAGGGACGGAATGCGCCGAGCCGGCTCTATACGCTCATGGCGCCGCTCGGCGAGCCTGCCCAACTCGAGCGCCTCGCACCGCTTCACGGCGCCATGATCGAGGCCTATCGCCGCCAGGCCTGGGACGTGGCGGAGGCGCGGATCGCCGAATGCCGCGCCCTCGGGGTTGCCACGCTGAAGAAGCTCTATGATCTCTACGAGACCCGGATTGCCGGCTGGCGGGCCAACCCACCCCCGCCCGACTGGGACGGCTCGTTCACCGCGACCGAGAAGTAACGGACGAGACGATGCGCAGACTGCTGTTCGAGGGACTGCCCCGGAAACCGCTGACCGAGCCGCCGCCGCGGCTCGACGATCCCGAGCTTGCCGCGCTGGCCGAAACGCTCGACGGCACGGCGCGCAAGCGCCTCGGCCGGAGCCTTGCGATCCGTGAGGTCGATGCCGGATCGTGCAATGCCTGCGAGCTCGAGATCCACGCGCTCAACAATGCGTTCTACGATCTCGAGCGCTTCGGCCTCCACGTCGTTGCCTCGCCGCGCCATGCCGACGTGCTGATGGTCACCGGACCGGTCACGAAGAACATGCGCGAGGCGCTTGAGCGGACCTATGACGCGACGCCGGCGCCGAAATGGGTGGTTGCGGTAGGCGACTGCGCGCGGAATGGCGGCCTGTTCGCCGGCTCCTATGCGGTGGCCGGCGGGGTGAGTGACGTGGTGCCGGTCGACCTCCACATCCCCGGCTGCCCGCCGACGCCGACGGCGCTCCTCAAGGGGCTCCTGACGCTGCTCGGGTAGGCGGGGGCGGCTCTACCCGCCGCTGCCGCGCATGCGGGCGAGCTGGCGCTTCATCTCGGCGAACTTCTGCGCGTGGCCGGCGTCGAGGCGGAGCGCCACGCCGGTCGAGAGGATGTCGACGATGACCAGAGCCGCGAGCCGCGAGGTAGTGGGCGTATAGACGTTGGTGTTCTCGTGGGTCTCGACCACGAGCAGCGCGTCGGCGCGCCGGGCGAGGGCGCTGTCCTCGGCGCCGGTGATCGCCACGACCTTCGCACCCCGCTCCCGCGCGGCATCGACGCATTGGAGGATCGCCGCGGTCTCGCCGGTGTTCGAGATCGCCACCAGCGCGTCGCCCGGCGCCATGGTGAGCGCCGCCATGTACTGCTGGTGGGCGTCGATGGTGGCGATCGCCGGCCGGCCGAACAGCGGGAACTTCTGCTGCGCGTCGAGCGCGACGATAGCCGAGGCGCCGAAGCCGAAGAAGTCGATCTTGCGGGCGTCGGCGAGGATTCGAACCGCCTTCTCGATCTCGGCCGGGTCGAGCTTCCGCCGGGCTCGGTCGAGGCTGGCGAGGGTGTACTGGAAGACCTTGGCGGCGAGTGCGCCGGCATCGTCATCGGCGGCGATGACGGAGTGGGCGTGCATGGCGAGCGCCCGGCCGCGGGCGAGCGCGATGCGGAAGCCCTGGAAGCCGTCGCAGCCCACCGCCTCGCAGAAGCGGATCACCGTCGGGTCGCTCACCCCGGCGGCCCGGGCGAGGTCGGCGAGGGTGCCGGCGATCGCCGCCTCGGGGTCGGCGAGCACCACCGCGGCGACCTTCCGCTCCGATTTCCGCAGCGCCGGCAGCCGCGCCGCGATGATCGCGATCAGATCGGGCATCAGGTCGGGATGGGAAGGGCCGGGGCCGGGGTCGCTCATAGCGCCGCCCGCGCCGCG
>JAEVZM010000029.1 GCA_023392225.1 Pseudomonadota bacterium | reverse complement strand
CCATGTATCGCTACGACGAGTTCGACCGGGAGTTTGTCAACGAGCGGGTCGCCCAGTTCCGCGGCCAGGTCGAGCGCCGCGTCGCGGGCGAGCTGACCGAGGAGCAGTTCCGGCCGCTGCGGCTGATGAACGGCGTCTACCTCCAGCTCCACGCCTACATGCTGCGCGTCGCCATCCCCTACGGGACGATGAACCCGGAGCAGCTGCGGATGCTCGCCTTCATCGCCCGCAAGTACGACCGCGGCTACGGCCACTTCACCACCCGCCAGAACCTCCAGTACAACTGGCCGGCGCTGAAGGACATCCCGGCGGTCCTCGAACACCTCGCCTCGGTCGAGATGCACGCCATCCAGACCTCGGGCAACTGCATCCGGAACGTGACCGCCGACCACTTCGCCGGCGCCGCGCGCGACGAGGTGGCGGACCCCCGGCCCTATGCCGAGATCCTCCGCCAGTGGTCCTCGCTCCATCCCGAGTTCGTCTTCCTGCCGCGGAAGTTCAAGATCGCGGTCACCGGCTCGGAGCGCGACCGCGCCGCGGTGAAGGTCCATGACATCGGCCTTCACCTCAAGCGCGACGAGGCCGGCCGGCTGGGCTTCGCCGTCTATGTCGGCGGCGGCCTCGGGCGCCCGCCCTTCATCGGCCACAAGATCCGCGACTTCCTGCCGGAGGCGGACCTCCTCTCCTATTCGGAGGCGATCCTCAGGGTCTACAACCAGTTCGGCCGGCGCGACAACAAGTACAAGGCGCGCATCAAGATCCTCGTCCACGAGACCGGCGCCGAGGAGATCGCCCGCCAGGTCGAGCATGAGTGGGAGCGCATCCGCGCATCCGCCCTCGCCCTGCCCGAGGACGAGATCCGCCGCATCCAGGCCTACTTCGCCCTCCCGGCCGCGCTCGCCCCGCGCCCGGCGGAGAGCGTCGTGCTCGGCCGCGCCCGTGCGCTCGATCCGGCCCTCGCCGCCTGGGTCGACCAGAACACCGTGCCGCACCGGGTCGGTGGCCACGCCATCGTCACGGTCTCGCTGAAGCCGATCGGCGGCACGCCGGGCGACGCCACCGCCGAGCAGATGGAGCTCGTCGCCGACCTCGCCGAGCGCTACAGCCACGGCGAGATCCGGGTCAGCCACGAGCAGAACCTGATCCTGCCCCATGTCGCGCTCGACGACCTGCCGGCGCTTCATGCCGCCCTCCGCGAGCATGGCCTCGCCACGGCCAATGCCGGCCTCGTCACCGACATCATCGCCTGCCCCGGCCTCGACTACTGCGCGCTCGCCAATGCCCGCTCGATCCCCGTGGCCCAGCGCATCTCCGAGCGCTTCGGCGATGGCGAGCGCCAGCGCCAGATCGGCGATCTCAAGATCAAGATCTCGGGCTGCATCAACGCCTGCGGCCACCACCATGTCGGCCACATCGGCATTCTCGGCGTCGAGAAGAAGGGCGAGGAGTTCTACCAGATCACCCTCGGCGGCTCGGGCGACGAGCAGGCCTCGATCGGCGAGATCCTCGGTCCCGGCTTCTCGAGCGAGGGCATCGTCGATGCGGTCGAGACCGTGGTAGACACCTATATGAAGGTCCGGACCGGGCCGGACGAGACGTTCCTTGCCGCCTATCGCCGCCTCGGCAAGGCCCCCTTCAAGGACGCACTCTATGGTGCCGCATGACGCAGGAGCGCTGAGCACGGACGGTCGCGACACCGCCGCCGAGGCGATCGCGCTCAACGCCCGGCACGGCCATCTCGACGCGCGCGAGGCGATCGCACTGACGGCCGGGGAGCTGTTTCCCGGCCGCGTCGCGCTCGTGTCGAGCTTCGGCGCCGATTCCGCCGTCCTCCTCCATCTCGTCGCCGAGGTCGACCGCGCCATCCCGGTGGTCTTCCTCGATACCGGGCGCCTGTTCGCCGAGACGCTCGAGTACCGCACCCGGCTGGTCGATACGCTCGGCCTCAGCGACGTCCGCACCATCACGCCGGACCCGGAGCGCCTCGCGGCGAACGACCCGCACCGGGCGCTGTGGATGACCAATCCCGACCTCTGCTGCCAGATCCGGAAGGCCGAGCCGCTGCAGCGCGCGCTCGACGGCTTCGACGCCTGGTTCACGGGACGCAAGCGCTTCCAGAACGCCCAGCGCGCGACGCTCAGGCTGTTCGAGGCCGACGGCATCCGCCTCAAGGTCAACCCGCTCGCCTCCTGGTCGATCCTCGACCTCAAGGCCTATGCCGAGCGCCACGCCCTCCCCGAGCATCCGCTCGTCGCCAAGGGCTACCCCTCGATCGGCTGCGTGCCCTGCACCTCGCGCGTCGCCGTCGGCGAGGACCAGCGCGCCGGGCGCTGGCGCGGCCTCGACAAGACCGAGTGCGGCATCCACGTGCCCGCCGAGGCCGACGGCAGCGGCATCTGAGATGAGCGCCATCCCCTTCACCACCGACATGCCGGCCGCACCCGCAGGCTCGCACGACGCTTCAACAGGACCAGGCATGCCCCTTTGGAAGAACGGAGAATTCGTCGAGGACAGCTGGCAGATCGTGGCCGATGACGCGCCGTTGCCGGAGGCCGCGCCCGCCCTCGTCACCCTCGCCCGCTGGCGGGCCGAGCGCGAGACGCTGTCGGGCCGGAACGCGCCGCTCGGCCTCGTGCTGCCGCCGGGCAGCGTCTGGGACGACATCGCCGACGACCTCTCGCGCTTTCCGGTGATCGCCGTCGAGGTGCCGAAGTTCACCGACGGCCGCGCCTTCTCGATCGCCCGGCTGCTGCGCGAGCGCGACGGCTACACCGGCGAGATCCGCGCCGTCGGCGACTACTTCATCGACCAGGTGCCGCTGATGCGCCGGGTCGGCATCGACGCCTTCCAGACCGAGAACGAGATCCTGATCAAGGCGCTCGAGGCCGGCGAATGGCCCGAGGTGCCGCACTACTACCAACCGGCCATCGGCGACGTGCAGGCCCCCGGCGAGACCCGCCCGTGGACCCGGGTGCGGCGCGGCGCGTGAGGCGGCGGTTTCCGCAACTTGCGTAAATTGCGCTTGACGCGCATATTGCTGGTTCAAAGGTGAGCCAGCCATGCCGACCAAGACCCAAGACGCCGTTCCCGCCGCCGAGTTCGCCCGCAACTTCGGGCACTACCGTGTGCAGGCGCACCGCGCGCCTGTGGCGGTGAGCAGCCACGGGCGCATCGCCGGCTATTTCATCGCGCCGGAGGATTTCGAGGACTACGCGCGCATGAAGGCGCAGCGCCAGTCCTTCGCCACCGAAGACCTCGACGATGCGACGATCGACGCCATCGCCCGCACGCGCATGGATCCTCGGCACGACCACCTGAATGCCCTGCTCGACGACGAGTGACCCCCCAAGAAACCCGTATTCTTCCGCCATCAAGGGGAATCACGCCGCGCGCTAAGCTGCTGCCTTGATTCAGCAGGGGCCTCTCTAGTAACATTGCTACTAATTGGTAGCGGTGAGCCCTCGACGATGCTGTCTCAGACGCAATGCAAAATGGCGCGCGCAGCGCTTAACCTTGGTGTCCGCGAGTTGGCCGAACTCGCCGACGTGTCACCCAATACTGTGTCGCGGCTGGAACGCGGCGAGCGGATGCACCCTCGAACGCTCGAGTACTTGCGCGGGGTGCTGGAGGTCTCCGGCATCATTTTCGTTGATGCAGCCGAGCTCAGTGCTTGGGGCGGTGAAGGTGTTCGCCACTACGATACCGCGAACGTGACCACGCGGATGGCTCGGATCATTCAGGCATTCCAAACCCTTCGGGATATTCGCAAGAACCCAGCGGAGACGTATGAGACCCTAGTCGACATCTTCGAGCAGATCATCGAGATGCTCCGAACGGACGACCGAGAGCCCGATGACTGGGAGAGTGACCACCTGAACTGGGCTGCGACTGCCCTCAATGCTTCAACTCTCCCGTTTGCGACGAACGAACTCTGGCTGGCGATCCACCCTCCCGATGACCGAGACGACGACTACCCAACTTCGAACGCGGCCTCGAATGAGGTCCAGAATTGCAGCCTCGCCTATTTTGAGAGCGCCGTAAGGGCGCTCCGAGCGCGCGGCTACATTCCTAGAGGGGGGTAAAACTACAGCACCCCGGCCCCGAGCTCGGCGGCGTGGGCGCTGGCCCGGAACAGGCGAAACAGCTCGCGACCGACGCCGAACTCGTTGGCGGCGAGGTCGGCCGAGGCGGGCGTCCGGGCCGCGAACTCCTCCGCGTCGATCAGCACCTGAAGCCGGCCGCGCGGCGCGTCGAGCCGGATGATGTCGCCGTCGCGGAGCTTGGCGATGGCGCCGCCGTCGGCGGCCTCGGGCGTGACGTGGATCGCCGCCGGCACCTTGCCCGAGGCGCCGGACATGCGCCCGTCGGTGAGGAGTGCCACCTTCCGCCCGCGGTCCTGGAGGAGCCCCAGCGTCGGCGTCAGCTTGTGCAGCTCCGGCATGCCGTTCGCCTTCGGCCCCTGGAAGCGGACCACGGCGACGAAGTCGCGGTCGAGCTGGCCGGCGCGGAAGGCGTCGGCGAACTCCTCCTGCGAGTGGTAGATCATCGCCGGCGCCTCGACCACCTGGTGCTCGGGCTTCACCGCCGAGACCTTGATCACCGCGCGGCCGAGATTGCCGTCGAGCACCTTCAGGCCGCCCTCGGCCGAGAACGCCCGCGACGCCGGCCGGAGGATCGCCTCGTCGCTGCTCGCCTCGGCGCCCTCGCCCCAGGTGGCGTTGCCGGCCTCGTCGAGCCGCGGCGCCTGGGTGTAGCCGGAGAGGCCGGTCCCCCACACCGTCTTCACGTCCTCGTGGAGCAGCCCCTCGCCGAGCAGGTCGCGGATCAGGAACTGCATGCCGCCGGCGGCGTGGAACTGGTTCACGTCGGCCGAGCCGTTCGGGTAGACGCGGGCGCAGAGCGGCACGATCTCCGAGAGGTCGGCGAAATCGTCCCAGGTCAGCCGGATGCCGGCCGCCTTGGCGACGGCGACGAGGTGGAGCGTGTGGTTGGTCGACCCGCCCGTGGCGTGGAGCCCGACGACGCCGTTGACGATCGCCCGTTCGTCGATGATCGCGCCGACCGGGGTGTATTCGTTGCCGAGCGCGGACAGCGACAGGGCGCGTGTCGTCGCCGCCCGGGTCAGCGCGTCGCGAAGCGGCGTGTCCGGGTTGACGAAGGTCGCCCCCGGAATGTGGAGGCCCATGATCTCCATCAGCATCTGGTTGGAGTTCGCCGTGCCGTAGAAGGTGCAGGTGCCGGGCGAATGATACGAGCCGGCCTCGACGTCGAGCAGCTCGGCGCGGCCGATCTTGCCCTCGGCATAGAGCTGGCGCGCCTTGGAGCGCTCCATGTTGGAGACGCCGGAGGGCATCGGCCCGGCCGGGATGAACACCGCCGGGAGGTGGCCGAAGGTCAGCGCGCCGATCAGGAGGCCCGGCACGATCTTGTCGCAGATGCCGAGGAAGACGGCCGCATCGAACATGTCG
Source organism: Pseudomonadota bacterium (assembly GCA_023392225.1). Lineage (GTDB taxonomy): Bacteria > Pseudomonadota > Alphaproteobacteria > Rhizobiales > Kaistiaceae > Bauldia. The sequence goes on along the minus strand of JAEVZM010000029.1, from coordinate 849 downwards.
TGCGACAGCCCGATCGCCGCCGCCATGGCGATCGCGTCGCGGGAGAACAGCGACAGCTCCATCCCGGCCCGCCCTTGCGTGACGCCGTCGCACATCGCCGGCACACCGCCCGCCACCTGCGCCGTGCCGCCGGTGGCGCGGGCGGCCTCCTTGATGAGGTCGGGGAAGCGGCCATAGGGCTGGTGGGCCGACAGCATGTCGTTATAGGCGGTGATGATGCCGAGGTTCGGCCCGACATCGCCGCGCAGCTGCGCCTTGTCGTGCGGGCCGCAGGCGGCGAAGCCATGCGCGAGGTTGGAGCAGGAGAGCCGCGTCCGGCTCGGCTTCCGCTCGGCCGCCTCGGCGATCTGGTCGAGGTACTGGCTGCGACCGGATTCGCTCCGGCGGCGGATTCGTTCGGTCACCTCGCCGATACGGGCATCGAGTGTCATCGCACAGTCTCCCTGCGACACGGGGGCCGGGAGCGGCCCTCGTGTCCGTCGATACATGATCCGGGCCAGATCGCGGCCCGGAGGCCGCGCATCGGCTCAGCGCGGGAAGCAGGTCCGCGGCCGGTCGGCCTCATACCGGCTCCAGCGGACGTGGTCCTCGCGGAGCGTCAGCCGCGCTTCACCCGCCACATAGCGCCCCATCGGCCCGTCGGGAACCCAGCGGAGCGTCAGCGGCGGTGCCCCCTGCTCGGTCAGGACGGCAGTCCCCTTGTTGCCAAGGAAGACGACCTTGAAGCCCGGACCAACCTCGCAGGCATAGCGCACCACGATGCCGCCGCTGCCCCCGCCCGGCGGGCCGCCCGCGCTCGGCGGCGTCGGTGCCGGCGGCTTGATGGCCTCCGGCGGCGGAGCCTTGCCG
>JAEVZM010000013.1 GCA_023392225.1 Pseudomonadota bacterium | reverse complement strand
TAGTCGAGGAAATGGGCGCGGATCGCGAGTCCCGGAGGCGTTTTTGTGTTCGCTCGGTGGCGCGTTGCCGAACGCCGGCTAGAGCTCGCAGCGCTCGGCGTAGGAGAGCAGCATCGGCCGGCCGCCGAGGAGGGTCCGTTCGACCTTTGCCAGCGTCTGGCATTCCGGCGACGGCTGGGCGTTCTGGCGGCTCAGCCGGAAGCTGGTGAAGGTCCCGGTGCGGCCGCTGTCGCGAAGTGCGGGCAGCTTCCAGACCTTGGTATGTGGCCCGAAGCCGACGGCGAAGACGTGCGGCGGGTTGCCCGCCAGGGGACGCCGGATCTCGTCCTTCGCCTTGGCTTTCATCACGGTCTCGCGGCCGGAGAAGCCCCAGAACTCGGTCTCGTAGCGGCTCTCGTCGATCCCGCCGCGCGTCGCGACGTTGAAGTAGACGTAGTTGTAGGGGAACATCCGCACGTCATCGATGACGAAGCTCGCCATCTCCAGCCCGACGAGGCCCAGGATACCGAAGGCGGCCGGGCGCCGCCACCGCGTGACGGCGTAGTCGATGCCGACGAACAGCACCACGACGGCGAGCGGGATGGCGAAGGCCAGATGGCGGAGGCCGTCATAGAGCGTCGTGTTGCGGACGAGGATCGCGCCAATGGTGAAGATCAGCGTGGCCGCCGCCAGCCGGCTGGTGCCGCCGCGCCACAGCGCGATGCCGAGTGCCGGCACGAGGCCGACGATCACAGTGACGGGAAGCTGCGTGCTCGCCCATCCCCAGAGATAGTGGGCGGCTGACCAGCCGTCCTTGCTGGGCGCCAGGCAGGCGCCGTCGGTGAGCGTGCAACTCGGCCAGGGATGCCGCGACATCAGCTCGATGGCGGAGCGGAAGAACGCGATCGGTTCCGCCCAGGCGGCCGGCGTGACGGCGACCATGCCGACGACGATGCCGGCAGCCGCGAGAAAGGGCAGGGCCCAGCGCCGGCGGACGAACGCGCCATAGGTGAGGCCGATCCAGGGGACGATCACCAGCGATACGGCGGCAGCCTTCGTGCCGCCGAGCGCGATGGTGGCGAGCGTCGCGAAGACGGTCCAGCGGACGAAGTCTCTGTCGTCGCCCGCCAGCGCCCGGCCGGCGCAGTAGACCACGAGAAGCACGAACGTCGCGGTCGGAACGTCCTTGTAGTCGAAGAGGCCAAGGCCGAGCCACAGCGGGTAGAGCATCAGGAAGCCGGCGCCGATCCATGGCACGGCGCGCGTGGTGGTCGCGGCGCGGAGCGTGGCGAAGACCAGGATGACCGTGACGCCATAGAACGCGAAGGCGAGGGCGTGCAGCCAGATGCCGAACGTGAGCGGGCTCATGGCCTCGCCGAGGATGTGGCGCGACAGATCGTCGAGCCCGGTGACGAGCACGATCGGGATCGTTCCGTAGAAAGCGAGATCGGAGAGGATCTTGCGGAAATCGGCCGGCTCGCCTGCCAGCCAGTTGCCCGCGACCCTCAGCTGGGACACCGCTCCGAACCGGTGCACCGGCTCGTCCCAGGTGATGCCGCCGGTTCGGGCCGCAAGGAAGAACACCAGGGCGGCGGCCGCGACCCCGAGGACCACCGCGACGACTGCATAGGAGCGTTGACGATGGCTCGTCGCCTTCCGTGGCGACGAGGCTGCACTCTCCGGCAACAGCCTGGACTCCCTCCCGTTCCCCGACCTGCCCCGGGAGATCCGGGGCCGCAGCCGGCTTCCTGTCAGATTTCGCGAGGCAAGCACACGAGCGCCCGCATCGCAACCGGGCGCGGCGGGGGCGGTCGGGCAGGAGGGCAACGGGGAAGGGGACGACGCCTCTAGGCGAAGCGGCCGAGGGCCTCGGCATGCTCGCGGGCGCGCTCGAGGCCGAAGGCGGTCGGGCGGAGGGCCGGCGCCCGGTCATGTACCGTCAGGCCGCCGGCGCGGAGCGCGAAGATGCGCTTGCCGTAGCAGATGAAGTGCTCGATCGACTGCATCACGAAGACGATGGTCGGGAGCACCTTGGCGTATGCGGCGCGTGCCCCTTCGAGGTCGCCGGCCTTGAACAGGTCGTAGACGCGGACGGTGTGGTCGATCGCCTCCGGCGCGAGCACCAGCCCGGCACAGCCGGCCTGGAGACTCTCGATCAGCTCGAGCCCGCCGCGGCCGTTGAACACCGGCACCTTGCCGTCGGTGGCCTCGACCACCTGGGCGATGTCGGTCGAGGGACCCTCGCCCTTGAGGAGGCAGACGTTCGGGTGCTGGCGGCAGAGCGTGGCGATCTCGTCGGCGCTGAGGCCGCGGCCGAGATAGGCCGGCGCGTTCTGGATGGCGACGGGCAGGTCGGTCGCGTCGGCGACGCGGCCGAAGAAGCGGATGTGCTCGAGCGCCGAGCCGCCGGCCATCGGCGGCTGGAGGATGATCCAGTCCGCCTTGACCGAGGCGGCATGGCGGGCCCCCTCTATCTGCTGGGCGACGGAGCTGCCGAAGATGGTGAGGCCGAGCGGCTTGCGGCCGGCATTGTCCTCCGCGACCCAGTCCATCACGGTGAAGCGCTCGCGCTCGGAGAGCTTGGCGACCTCGGTGGCGAGGCCGAGCGCGGCGATGCCGTGCGCGCCGCTCTCGATGCTCACCTCGACCTGCCGCCGCATCGCGGCGCGGTCGAGCCGCTCGTCGGCGTCGAAGAAGGCGTAGAGGATGGAGTGGATGCCGTGGAGGGCCGGGGGGGTCACGCGGTCTCCTCCCGGCCGATGGTGCGGCCGCGCGCCGGATCGAAGAAGTGGAGCATCTCGGGATTGACCGAGAGCACCATCTCCGCGCCCGGGGTGACGCTGACATTGCCGTCGAGCCGCGCGGTGAAGGTGGTGCGGCCGGTACCGGCGTCGAGCAGCGAGCCCGAATCCTGCGCGCCGGCGGCGGCGTCGGAGCTGACGCCGGGGGCCTCGACCGGGAACACCACGAGCACCTCGCTGCCGAGCCGCTCGACCAGCTCGATCTTGATCTTCATCTCGACCGAGCCATAGCCGGGCTCGCGGAGGTCGCTCGGGCGGAGGCCGACGACGATCGGTCCGTCGCCGACCTTGAGCCGGTCGGGCTTGGGGAAGCTGTGGGTGCCGAGCGTGATCGTCCCGCCCTCGACCTTGGCGATGGCGAAGTTCATCTCCGGCGAGCCGATGAAGCCGGCGACGAAGATGTTGGCTGGGCGGCGGAACAGGGTGTCGGGCGTGTCGACCTGCTGGATGACGCCGTCGCGCATCACGCAGACCCGGTCGCCGAGCGTCATCGCTTCAATCTGGTCGTGCGTGACGTTGATCGTCGTTGTCCGGAGCCGCTCGCGGAGGCGCGCGATCTCGGTGCGCATGTGGACGCGGAGCTTGGCGTCGAGATTGGACAGCGGCTCGTCCATCAGGAACGCCGCCGGCTCGCGGACCAGCGCCCGGCCGATCGCGACGCGCTGACGCTGGCCGCCGGAGAGCTGGCCGGGCTTGCGCTGCATCAGCGGCTCGAGGCGGAGGAGCTCGGCCGCCTCGCGCACCCTCCGGTCGGCCTCGCCGCGCGGCGTGCCGCGGAGCCTGAGGCCGAAGGAGAGGTTCTTCTCGACGCTCATGTGGGGGAACAGCGCATAGGTCTGGAAGACCATGGCGATGTTGCGGTCCTTGGCTGGCAGGTCGTTGATCGCCCGACCGTCGAGGACGATGCGTCCGTCGGACACTTCCTCGAGCCCGGCGACCATGCGGAGCAGCGTGGACTTGCCGCAGCCGGAGGGGCCGACGAGGACGACGAACTCGCCGTCGGCGATGTCGAGCGAGACCTCGCGGACGGCGAGCGAGCCGTCGGCGAACTTCTTGCTGACCCGTTCGATGCTGATTCCGGCCATGCGCGTCAGCCCTTCACTGCGCCGAAGGAGAGGCCACGGATGAGGCCCTTCTGCGCGACGATGAGGAGGATCGCGATGGGCGCGATCAGGAGGTTGGCGGCTGCCATCAAGTTTGCGACCTGCACGTTCTGGAAGGCGATGAAGGAGAGGATCGCCACCGGCCCGGTCTTGACCGCACCGCCGGCGAGGGTGAACGAGAAGGCGAGCTCGTTCCAAGAGAAGATGAACACCAGCATGCCGGTGGCGATCATCCCGCCCCGCACCTGGGGGAGGGCGACCCGCAGCAGCGTCGACAGCTGGCCGGCACCCTCGAGCTGCGCCGCTTCCAGCGTCTCGCGCGGAATGTCGACGAAGAAGCTGCGCAGCATGAAGAAGGCCAGCGCCAGGCTGATCACCGTGTGCATGATGATCAGCACGAACATGGTGTCGAGGAGGCCGAGGCTGCGGAAGAAGATGAAGTAGGGCAGCACCACCACGAAGGCCGGCAGCATGCGGGTGGAGAGGATCCACGCCTCGACGTTCTGACGGCCCTTGAACTCCCAGGTGGCGCAGACGAAGGCGGCCGGCACCGAGATCAGGAGGACGAGGATCGTCGAGGCGATGCCGATCACCAGCGAGTTGAACAGCGCCGTCATGAACTCGGCGTTGTTGAGCACCTCGGCGAAGTTCTCGAAGGTGATCTCGGCGAACAGCGGCGGGGTGCCGCTCTGGGCATAGAGCGGCGACGCGGTGGCGACGCGGAGCGTATAGATGAGCGGCGCGATCCAGACCGCGCAGAAGGCGGTGAGGAACAAGGTGCGCAGGATGCGTGCGGTGCGGGGGGTCATCGCCGGTCCCTTGGTGCGACGAGCTGTTTCACGATCGGTGTCGTGACGACGATGACGATCACGAGCATCACCAGCGCGAGGGCCGCGGCCCGGCCGAAATTGAGGTTCTGGAAGGCCGTGCGGTAGAGGAGGATGTTGAGCGTCTCGGTGGCGTTGCCCGGCCCGCCCGCGGTGATCACCCAGAAGGTGTCGAACGTGCGGAACAGGTCGATGCCGCGGAACAGGACGATCACCAGGATCAGCGGGCGGAGCAGCGGCAGGGCGACGTGATAGACGCTCCGCCAAAAGCCGGCGCCCTCGACCGCGGCCGCCTCGAACGCCTCCTTCGGCAGGGCGACGAGGCCGGCGAGCAGGATGAGGATGACGAACGGCGTCCACTGCCAGATGTCGACGATGATCAGCGAGGGCAGCGCCAGCTCCTGCGAGGCGGTCCAGTCGAGGGGCGGCAGGCCGAAGGTCGCGAGCAGCACGTTGATGCCGCCGCCGGCGGGGTTGAGGAGCAGCCGCCAGGCCAGCGCCAGCGCCACCGGCGTCAGCCCGAAGGGCAGGATGAGGATGGTGGTGAAGATGCGCGAACCCTTGAGCGGGCGCCACAGGGCGAGCGCCACCAGGAAGCCGATGATCAGCTCGAGGGCGAGCGCCACCACCACGAAGATGACGGTGACGGTCAGCGACTTCACGAAGTTCGGCGAGAACACCATCACTTCGAAATTGCGCAGGCCGACGAAGCCGGTCTTGAACGGCTGCGTCAGGTCCATCGCGCGGAGGCTGTACCAGACGTTGGCGAAGAACGGGTAGAGCGTCAGGAGCGCGAGCGTAAGGACCATCGGGGCGAGCATGGCCTTGCGCGCATGCCGCCCGAAGTCGCGCCTGCCGCGCGACTCGTCGCCGTCGATCATCCCGATGCTGCCCGGTGGGCGGTTGGGCACGGCGACTCCTCCCCTCGCGTGCTGCCGAACTTTGAGCCGGTCAATAACTCATACTATATGGGTTGTGAAGCCCTTCACGTGATGACGGCATTTCCGGCGGCCCGGAGCTCGGCAACGTTGCGGAGGCCCATGAACGCCATGGTCAGCTCCATCTCGGCGGCGAGCATCCTGATCGCGGCGATCGCGCCGGCTTCGCCGTGCGCCGCCAGACCGTACATGAAGGCGCGGCCGATGAGCACGCCGTTGGCGCCGAGCGCGATCGCCTTGACGATGTCGCTGCCCCGGCGGACGCCGGAGTCGAGCAGCACCTCGGCCTGGCCGCCGATCGCGGCGGCGATGTCGGGCAGCGCCGAGATGGTCGAGCGCGCCCCGTCGAGCTGCCGGCCGCCATGGTTGCTGACCACGATCCCGTCGATGCCGTGGTCGACGGCGCGGCGGGCGTCGTCCGGGGTCATGATGCCCTTGAGCACCAGCCGCCCGGGCCAGAGGTCGCGCAGCCACTTGAGGTCCGACCATTGCAGCGACGAATCGACCTGCCGGGCGAGGGTGCTCGCCTGGTGCATCAGGTTGCCCTTGAAGCGCGCGTCGCCGGCGAAGTTGCCGAGCTGCGGCGGCCAGGTCCTGGCGACGACGCCGGCGCACCAGCGGGGGTGCAGCATCATGTCGGTCATCGGCCGCAGGCCGAGGCGCGTCGCCACGCGAAACCCGTTCCGGACGTCGCGCTCACGAAGGCCTGACACGGCGGTGTCGACGGTGACGAAGAGAGTCTGGCTGCCGACCTCGCGGGCCTTGGCGACCAGCGCCTCGGTGAAGGCGCGGTCCTTGAACACGTAGAGCTGGAAGTCGGGGGCGAAGCCGGCCCCGGCGGCGGTGGCCGCGAGGCTGGTGATCGCGAAGGTGGAGACGACGAGATGGACGCCGCAGGCCTTGGCGGCGCGCGCCGCCTGGATCTCTCCAGCGTGGGCCATCATGCCGCAGAAGCCGACCGGGGCGAGCATCAGGGGGAGGGCGAGCTTCCGCCCCAGCACGGTATGCGAGAGGTCACGCTCCGTGACGTCGACCAGCACCTGCTGGCGCAGCGCCAGCCGCTCGAAATCGGCCCGGTTCCGCCGGAGCGTGACCTCGCCGAAGGCACCGGCATCGAGATAGTCGAAGAACATTCGCGGCAGGCGGCGGCGCGCCCTGTCCCGCAGGTCGTCAATATTCGTTGGTGTGCGCATGGTTGTTCAGCGTGTCGTCTGGACGGCGAGCACTTCCAGGGTCTCTTTGAGCGCCTTGGTGACGAGCTCCCGCATGTGGGTTGAAGCGGCCGCCGTGTCCTTGTCGGCGATGGCTTCCATGACCTTGATGTGGTCGGGCAGCGAGTTTTCGAAGACGCGGGGCTCGGCGGTGAGCTTGAGGCGCACCGACCAGCGCAGCGTCGAGCCGATGACACTCGACAGGGATTGAAGTGGCTCGTTGCGGGCCGCGACCAGCACTGCATGGTGAAAGGCCAGGTCGGCGTCAAGGCCGGAGAGCGAGCCCGGCGGTGATTCGCGCAGCTCGTTCAGGGCGTTGCGGAGGGCCTTCAGGTCGTGCTCGTCGCGCCGCTCGGCGGCGAGCTCGCACGCCGCCGGCTCGGCGATGCGGCGAAGCTCGAACAGCGAGACGATGAAGGTCGGGCTCGGCTCGACCTCGAAGTGCCAGGACAGGACGTCCGGATCGAGGAAGTTCCACTGCTCGCGCGCCGTGATCCGGGTGCCGGCCTTGGGCTTCGAATCGACCAGCCCCTTGGCGGCGAGCGTCCGCACCGCCTCGCGAT
>JAEVZM010000009.1 GCA_023392225.1 Pseudomonadota bacterium | reverse complement strand
AGTAGGGCGGATTAGCCGAAGGCGTAATCCGCCGTCTTCATGGATCCCGACGGAATATGGCTCCGCCGCCATACATGTCATCGGCGCTCGACGTGTTCCTTGGTCTTCTCCATCTGCGTCGTCCCGGCGAAAGCCGGAATCCATCCTCAGCGTCACAGATGGACCCCGGCTTCCGCCGGGGTGACGTCGGTGGGGCTGTCCTGCATGCGGACACCCGGACCCGCCACGTCCATCTTATCCCCACCCCGCGCGAGCATTCCCGCGGCGTCCCGGCCACCCAATCCCCGTCGCCGAATCCGGGCGTACACTGCGCCCCATCCCCGTCCACGAGGGGCGCGTTCGCGAGGCGTCGTTTGCGTGGGATGGGGAGCGGCGCCTGCGGCGAAAGGACGACGGTCCGGATGCCCCGGGAGGCCTCGGCAAGTCCGCCCACGGGTACTACGGCCCGTCGCCATGGCTCATGGCCTTAAGGGCGGGAGGTGCCGGCGGCGCGGAAATGCGCCGTATCGGCAAGGGAGCCGCATGCGCTGGACGCGGCCGCTCCTCTTCCCGGTCCGGAGCGCGGGAGATCGAGGCCCAAAATCGCCGCGGCGGGTGCCGACGTGGTGCCTGAAATTGAATCTGATGCGGTGCCGCTGCGGCGCCCGCCACCCCCTCGTCGCGGCGAGGGACCGAACCACCCCACCCCGGCCGCGAAACGCGGCGCGGGAAGAGAGGAGGCTGCGTGCGCGCCGGAGCGACGACCCGGGACCTATGCCGCCGGCGCGGCCGCGAGCGACTGCTTGTCGTAGCCGGCGACCTTCTTGTAGCGGTTGGTGATCTCGGCCATCTCGTCGGCGCTGATCACGTCCTCGATCCGGTCGAACGGCTTGTCGCCGGTCCGCTCGCAGACCTCCTTGAGGATCGCGTCCGGCGGCGTGGTGCGGTTGGTGCGCACCACCTGCGCCGTCGCCCCGACCCGGACCCCGTCATAGGCGGTGAGCGCGGCCGCGACGTCCGGCTCCGCCGCCAGAGCCGCGACCAGCGCCTTGGCGTCGAGGATCGCCTGGCCGGCGCCGTTCGAGCCGCGCGGATACATCGGATGCGCGGCGTCGCCGAGCAGCGTGATGCGGCCGAAGCTCCACCGCTCGAGCGGGTCCTTGTCGACCATCGGATACTCGAGGATGGTCTCGGCGGCGCGGATCATCGCCGGCACGTCGAGGAAGTCGAAGTGCCAGTCCTCGAAATAGCCGATGAAGTCCTCGAGCCGGCCGCGCTTGTTCCAGTCCTGGCGTTCGTGATCGGGGGTCTCGACCTCGGCCACCCAGTTGATCAGCTGGCTGCCCTTGCCGTCGACATCGTTTCGGATCGGGTAGATCACCATCTTGCCGTGGCTCAGCCAGCCGGCCCGCACGTAGCTCTGGCCGGTCAGGTACGGCTTCCACACCGTCACCCCGCGCCACATGTTGACACCGGAATAGATCGGCCCGCCGTCGTTCGGATGGAGCACCTTCCGCACCACCGAGTGGATGCCGTCGGCGCCGATGATCGCCGCCCCCGTCACCTTCTCCTCGCGGCCGTCGGCAAGCAGGAACGTGGCGGTGGCTCCGTTGGCGTCCTGCTCGACCGCGATGCACTTGTGCCCGGTGATCACCCGGTCGGCGCCGGCCTCGGCGACGAAGGCCTCATAGAGCACCTGCTGCAGGTCGCCGCGGTGGATCTGGAACTGCGGCCACGGGTAGCCGGCATAGGTGCCGACCGGCTCCTTGTATACGAACTGGCCGAATCGGTTGAAGAAGCAGGACTCCTTCGCGACCACCGCGACCCGCTCCAGCTCCGCCTGGAGGCCGAGCTCGGTCAGCTCCTTGCTGGCATGCGGCAGGAGGCTGATGCCGACGCCGATCGGCCGAATCTCAGGCGATGCCTCGAAAACACGCACCGGGATGCCCCGACGGTGCGCCATCAGGGCAAGGGTGAGGCCGCCAATCCCGGCACCGATGATGATGATGTCCATCTGGCACATTTCCCGCTTCGACGATTGCAGCTATTTGGAACCTGTATACTATCCATGTCAAGAAAGGCGGTATACTGACAATTACCGCCGGACCGATCCAGCCTGGAAGAAGGGGGCCTCCCGTGAGTGAAGAACCGAAACGTGTCGTCGTGATCACCGGCGCCGGCAGCGGCATCGGTGCCGCCACCGCCCGCGCGGTCGCCGGACCGGGTACTGCGATCCTGCTCCACACACGCAAGAACGAGGCCGGCCTCGATGCCGTCGCCGACGAGGTCCGCGCCAAGGGCAGCCAGGCGGCGACCTTTCTAGGCGACCTCGGCGCCGCGGACGTCCCCGAGGCGTTGATCGCGGCGGCCAAGACGCATTTCGGCCGGGTCGACCAGATCGTCAGCAATGCCGGCCAGGCCGCCCGCTCGACCTTCGGCGAGCTCAGCCCGGACGAGCTTGCCGCCGCCTTCGCCTCGATGCCGGTGGCGTTCCTGCGCATGGTCAATGCCGCGCTCGGCGACCTCGTCGCCTCGAACTCCGGCCGCGTCGTGGTGGTGAGCTCCTTCGTTGCCCACGGCTTCGGCACCGGCGACCTCTACTTCCCCGCGACCTCGGCCGCCAAGGCGGCGCTGGAAGCGCTCTCCAAGGCGCTCGCCATCCAGCTGGCGCGGATGGGCACCACCGTCAACATCGTGGTCCCCGGCTTCACCAAGAAGGACCAGGGCATCCATGCCGCCGCCCCGTCCGACGCGCTGGTCAAGGCCGCGGCGATCACCCCGACCGGCCGGCTGACCACGCCGGACGACCTCGCCAACACCATCGCCTTCCTCCTCTCCGATGGCGCCGCCCAGATCACCGGGCAGACCATCCACGTGGACGGGGGACTGCTCCTGCCGTAAGGGGATACGGCGAAAAAGCGCGGCGGAATATGACCGGCGCCGCTCGCGGCCCGGTCCTCGCCGCGCCGGCATCCAGGTTTCAAAGGGGGCGGCCCCGGCCGCTCCGGCTTCTCCATCGAGGTTCCGCAGAATGAAGATCCGAGGGTTCTCCGTCGACGGGTTCATGCTCGCCCTCATCGCCGTCGTGGCGCTCGCCGCACTCATCCCGCAGATCGGCGCCACCGGCGGCCCGCTCCATGTCGACCAGGTCGCGACCTACGGCATCGCCCTGATCTTCTTCCTCTACGGACTGACCCTCGCCCCGGACAAGCTGAAGCAGGGCGCGGCCCACTGGCGGCTGCACCTCGTCGTCCAGGCCGCCACCTTCGTCCTGTTCCCGGCGATCGTCTTCCTCCTCGTGTTCCCGTTCCGCGACGCGCTGCCGCCGGGCCTCGCCACCGGCTTCCTCTATCTTGGCGCCCTGCCCTCGACCGTCTCCTCCTCGGTGGCGCTCACCGGCATCGCCCGCGGCAACGTGCCGATCGCCATCTTCAACGCGACGCTGTCGAGCATCATCGGCGTGTTCGCGACGCCGCTGATCATGGCCTATTTCGCCTCGACCACCGGCGACCCGCTGCCGATCCTGCCGGTCATCACCAAGATCATCCTGCTGGTGCTCGTGCCGATGGCGCTCGGCCAGATCGCCCGCATCTGGCTCAAGGACATCGCCGCCAAGCACGTCAAGAAGATCCGGATGGTCGACCGCATCGTCATCCTCTTGATCGTCTTCAACGCCTTCTCCGATTCGATGATCGGCGGCGTCTGGGAAGGCCATGACGTGTTCCTGATCGCCGCCATGGCTGGCGGTGCGATCCTGATCTTCGTCGTCGTCTATCTGGTGCTGAAGCTGGTCTGCAAGCTGCTCGCCTTCGATGTGCCCGACACCATCGCGTGCCTCTTCTGCGGCACCGTGAAATCGCTCGCCACCGGCGTGCCGCTGGCCCGCATCATGTTCGGCAACGCCCCGCTGCTCGGCCTGATCATCGCGCCGACGATGATCTATCACGTGTTCCAGCTCTTCGTGCTCGGCATCATCGCCAACCGCTACGCCGCGCGTCCGGAGGACCGGACATAGCCGCTCAGAAGCGGTCGGCCCTGTAGGGCGTCGGATCGACGAAGGGCGCCTCGCCTGTCATCATCTCGGCCAGCAGCCGTCCGGTCGGCGGCCCCAGCGTGAAGCCGTTGTGCTGGGGCCCGAAGGCGAACCAGAGGCCCGGGTGGCGCGGCGCCGGGCCAACCATCGGCAGCATGTCGGGGAGGCACGGCC
>JAEVZM010000620.1 GCA_023392225.1 Pseudomonadota bacterium | reverse complement strand
CCACCCTGACCGAGCGAACCCACGACCGTGACCCACGCCGCGACAGCCACGACCCGGAAACGCCGCGTCCAGCCCAACGCCATCCTCGGCACGCTGCCGATGATCCTGGTCTCGATCGGGGTCTTCGTGATCGGCATCGGCTTCTCGGTGCTGTGGTCCTTCACCTCCTCGAAGCTCTTCCCGAACTGGGACTTCGTCGGCCTCCTCCAGTATCGCCGCCTCTGGGCGACGGACCGCTGGCTGGTCGCCGTCCACAATATCTGGATCTTCGGGTTCCTCTCGATCGGCTGCAATCTCGTCTTCGGCTACCTGCTCGCGGTCTTCATGGACCAGCGCATCCGCGCCGAAGACACCTTCCGCTCGATCTTCCTCTACCCCTTCGCCATGTCGCTGATCGTCACCGGCCTCGTCTGGCAGTGGGCGCTCGACCCCAATCTCGGCCTCCAGTCGGCGATGCGCAATCTCGGCTGGGAGAGCTTCTCCTTCGCTCCTCTGGTCGACCCCGAGCTTGCCATCTACGGGCTGGTCGTCGCCGGCATCTGGCAGGGCGCCGGGGTCACGATGGCAATCCTGCTCGCCGGCCTTCGCGGCATCGACCAGGAGATCTGGAAGGCGGCCAAGGTCGACGGCATCCCCAACTGGCGCGCCTATCTCTTCATCGGCCTGCCGATGATGCGCGGCGCCGTCGCCACCGCCTTCGTCCTCCAGGCGGTCAGTGTCGTGCGCGTCTACGACCTCGTCATCGCCATGACCGGCGGTGGCCCCGGCTACTCAACCACCATGCCGGCGGTCTTCGTCATCCAGCTCATCACCGTCCGCCAGAACGTCGGCATGGGCATGGCCGCGGCGACCATGATGCTGCTGCCGATCCTGGTCGTCATCGCCATCGGCGGCATCCTGCTGTGGCGGCGCAGCCGCAGGCCCGCAGGAGCGACGCCATGACCGCCCCCGGGATTGTCGCCGACACCGCCGTGGCCGCGGACGCCCCTGCCGAGCCGGCCGGCCCGAAGCCGCGCCGCGTCTCGGCCGGACGCATCGGCCTCTACGCCTTCCTGGTCGTGGCGGCGCTGTTCTTCCTGGTACCGCTCTACATCATGATCGTCACCTCGCTGAAGACGATGCCGGAGATCAGGCTCGGCAACCTCTTCAACCTGCCGGCGGACCCGACGATCCAGCCGTGGATCGACGCCCTCTTCAACGCCTGCACAGGGCTCGACTGCAACGGCCTCAGCCCGGGCTTCTGGAACTCGGTCAAGATCACCGTGCCGAGCGTGATCATCTCGATCGTCTGCGCCTCGCTGAACGGCTACGCCCTCACCTACTGGCCGTATCGCGGCGCCAACATCCTGTTCGCGCTGCTCGTCTTCGGTGCCTTCGTGCCCTACCAGGTGGTGATCTATCCGCTGATCATGGGGCTCTCGACCGTCGGCCTCTTCGCGACGCTGCCCGGCATCATCATCATCCACACCATCTTCGGCATGCCGCTGCTGACGCTGCTCTACCGCAACTTCTACGCCTCGCTCCCGGTCGAACTGTTCAAGGCGGCGCGGGTCGACGGCGCCGGCTTCTGGCGGATCTTCTTCATGATCATGGTGCCGATGTCGGTGCCGATCACCATCGTCGCCGTGATCCTGCAGGTCACCGGCATCTGGAACGACTTCCTCTTCGGCGTGGTCTTCGCCGGCCGTCCCAACTGGCCGATGACCGTGCAGCTCAACAACATCGTCAACACGACGACCGGCGTCCGCGAGTACAACGTCAACATGGCGGCGACGATCCTGACGGCGGCGGTGCCGCTCGCCGTCTACTTCATCTCCGGCCGCTGGTTCGTGCGCGGCATCGCCGCCGGCGCAGTAAAAGGATAGGGCCCGTGGCGGAGGTATCGGTCAGGAATCTCGGCGTCGCCTTCGGCCACCTCCAGGTGCTGAAGGACCTCACCCTTGAGGTCGAGGCCGGCGAGTTCATCGTGCTGCTCGGGCCCTCCGGCTGCGGAAAATCGACGCTGCTCAACGCCGTCGCGGGGCTGCTCGACATCAACAGCGGCCAGGTCTGGATCGACGGCAAGAACGTCACCTGGATGGAGCCCAAGGACCGCGGCATCGGCATGGTGTTCCAGTCCTATGCGCTCTACCCGCGCATGACCGCCGAGAAGAACCTCACCTTCGGCCTCCGGGTGGCGCGGGTGCCGAAGGACGAGATCGCCCGCCGGGTCGAGAAGGCGGCCTCGCTCCTCCAGATCCAGCCGCTGCTGCAACGCCGGCCGGCCGAGCTTTCCGGCGGCCAGCGCCAGCGCGTCGCCATCGGCCGGGCGCTGGTCCGCGACGTCGACGTCTTCCTGTTCGACGAGCCGCTCTCTAATCTCGACGCCAAGCTCCGCACCGAGCTCCGGGTCGAGATCAAGAAGCTCCACAGCGAGCTCGGCTCGACCATGATCAACGTCACCCACGACCAGATCGAGGCTCTGACGCTGGCCGACCGCGTCGCGGTGATGCATGGCGGCGTGATCCAGCAGCTCGCCCCGCCGAAGGAGATCTACCGCCGGCCGATCAACCGCTTCGTTGCGGGCTTCGTCGGCTCGCCGGCGATGAACTTCGTCGAGGGCACGCTGGTCAGCCACGAGGGTACGCCCTCCGTCCGCCTCGCCGACGGCACCCATGTCGGCATCGATGGCTACGAGTTCTCAGCGCCGCCCGGCGGTGAGCGCGCGGTGGTGCTCGGCGTCCGCCCGGAGCAGATGGACGTGAAGGCCACGAGCGGCCCGTCCGCACTGCCGGTAGAGGTGACCCTCATCGACCCGATGGGTGCCGACTCCCTGCTGTGGGGCACGGTCGGCGCCGATACGGTCGCGATCCGGATCGGCCCGGACGACACGTTCGCAAAGGGCCAGAAACTCCAGGCATGGTTCCAGCCCGACCACGCTTCCCTGTTCGACGCCAAGAGCGGCGAACGCCTCTGAGAGGCCGCCTCCCCGGCCTCCAATCCTGACGAGAGAAGACCACAGACGATGAGCGACTACCGGATTTCCTTCCAGCTCTACAGCGCGCGGAACTTCCCGCCGCTCGAGACCCAGCTCGAGACGCTGGCGGCGATCGGCTTCGACGCGGTCGAGCCCTATCGCGGTGCCTTCGGCGACGATGCCGCCGGCTTCCGCAAGAAGATCGACGCCGTCGGCCTCAAGTGCCCGACCGCCCACCTGCCGGTCGACCTCCTCATCTCCGACCGCGCCGCCTTCATCGACGTCGCCAAGACGCTCGGCCTCGAGGCGGCGATCCTGCCCTACCTCGTCGAGGAGCAGCGCCCGAGCGATCGCGCCGGCTGGGAGGCCTTCGCCGCGCAGCTCGCCCAAGCCATCCCGGCGCTCGCGGCCGAGGGCATCAAGCTCGGCTGGCATACCCACGCCTTCGAATACGAGCCGCTCGCCGACGGCTTCCGGCCGATCGAGGCGCTGATTGCACCGAAGGGCATGTACTACGAGCCGGACATCGGCTGGATCGTCCGCTCCGGCTCCGACATCAAGGCCGAGCTGACCCGCTTCCCGGGCAAGGTCGTCGCCTTCCACGTCAAGGACACCGCGCCCGCGGGCGTGCCCGCCGACGACGGCTGGACCGACGTCGGCGCCGGCACCATCGACTGGCAGGCGGTGTGGCCGACGATCGCCGGCTCGGGCTGCAATCTCCTCGTCATGGAGAACGACAATCCCTCCGACTGGGAGGGCTTCGCCCGGCATTCCTACGATTTCCTCGCCGGGCTCACCGGCCGCACGAAGGGCTGAGCACCATGGCCAGGACCAACCGGATCGGCATCATCGGCTGCGGCAACATCTCCGATACCTACTTCACGCTGGCGCCGCTGTTCAAAGGCCTCGCAATCGTCGCCTGCGCCGACATCAAGGCGCCACTGGCCAAGGCCAAGGCCGAGACCTACGGCGTCGCCGCGATGAGCGTTGACGGCCTGCTGAAGAGCGACGAGGTCGACACGGTGATCAACCTCACCGTCCCCGCCGCCCACTACGACGTCACCCTCTCGATCCTCTCGGCCGGCAAGAACGCCTATACCGAGAAGCCGCTGGCGCTCTCCGCCGCGGCGGCGAAGAAGCTGGTGGGCGAGGCCGACCGCCGCGGCGTCAAGCTCGGCGGCGCGCCTGACACCTTCCTCGGCGGCGCGCCGCAGCTCGCCCGTCGGCTGATCGACAAGGGTGCCATCGGCGCGGTGATCGGCGGCAGCGCCTACGTCATGAGCCGCGGCATGGAGCACTGGCACCCCAACCCGGGCTTCTTCTTCAAGCCCGGCGCCGGGCCGATCTTCGACATCGGCCCCTACTACCTGACCACGCTGGTGAGCCTCCTCGGTCCGGTCAGGAGCGTGACCGCGATGGCCAAGAAGGGCTTCCCAGAGCGCCTCGTCACCGCCGAGGGTCCGATGAAGGGCAAGAAGATCAAGGTCACCACCCCGACCACGATCAATGCCGTGCTCGAGTTCGCGAACGGTGCCCAGGTCACCCTCGGGGCGAGCTGGGACGTCTGGAAGCACGGCCACCCCAACCCGATCGAGCTCTATGGCGAGAAGGGCTCGATGCTGGTGCCCGACCCGAACTTCTTCGGCGGCACGCTGGCTACCTCGGACGGCGCCGGCGACTACGTTCTCGCCGAAACCGACACCGAGCCGTTCGGTGCGCCGAACTGGCCGGCCGCGGCGCCGCGCCAGGCCAACTACCGCATGATCGGCGTCGCCGACCTGGTCGACGCCGCCAATCGCGACCGCGAGCCGCGCTGCTCCGGTAGGCTTGCGGCGCACGTCGTCGAGGTCATGGAGTCGATCCTCCTCGCGGCCGCCGAGCGGCGCCATGTGCGTATCCGCTCGAGCGTCGAGCGCCCCGCCCCGCTAACCGCGGCCGACGCCAAGCGCCTCCGCGCCTGACGATCAGGTCCCGGGCGCGCCATGGGGCGCCCGGGATCTCCCGCGCTCAGCGGGCGGCGCGGTCGAGCGCCGGCTCCAGATCCTCCCACAGGTCCTCGACGTCCTCGAGGCCGATCGACAGGCGAAGCGTGCCGGGCGTGATGCCCTGCTCGAGCCGCGCTGCCTCGCTGAGCCGCTGGTGGGTGGTGGTCGTGGGATGGGTGATGAGGCTCTTGGCGTCGCCGAGATTGTTCGAGATGCGGATCACCTTGAGCGCATTGGCGACGCGGAACGCCCCCTTCTGGCCGCCCTTCACCTCGAAGGTGATGAGGCTCGAGCCGCCCGTCATCTGCCGGGCGATGATCTCGGCCTGGGGATGGTCGGGCCGGCCGCAATAGAGCAGCCGGCTGACGTTCCGGTGCGTGGCCATGCGGTCGGCGAGGATGCCGGCGCTTTCGGTCTGCCGCTCGACGCGGAGGTGCAGCGTCTCGAGGCCCTTGAGGAGAACCCAGGCGTTGAACGGGCTCATCGACGGCCCGGTCTGGCGGAGGAACGTGTGCAGGTGATCGGCGACGAACTTCTCGTCGGCGAGCACCACGCCGCCGAGGCAGCGGCCCTGCCCGTCGATGTGCTTGGTGGCGGAATAGACGACGACGTCGGCGCCGAGTTCGAGCGGCTTCTGGAGGAGCGGCGTCGCGAACACGTTGTCGACGATCAGCCGCGCCTTCGCCTTCTTGGCGATCTTCGCCACCGCGGCGATGTCGATCACTTCGAGCGTCGGGTTCGCCGGGCTCTCGAGGAAGAACGTCTTGGTCGCCGGCGTCACGGCCGCCTGCCACTGGTCGAGGTCGGGGCCGTCGACCAAGGTGGCGCTAATGCCATACTTGGGCAGCAGCTCCTCGACCACGTAGCGGCACGAGCCGAACAGCCCCTTCGCTGCGACGACATGGTCGCCCGCCTTGAGGTGGCAGAGCAGCGCCGCGGTGACCGCGGCCATCCCGCTCGCCGTCGCGCGCGCCGCGCCAGCGCCTTCGAGGAGGCGCATGCGCTCCTCGAACATCGCCACGGTCGGGTTGGAGAAGCGCGAATAGATGAAGCCGGGATCGTCGCCCTTGAAGCGCGCGGCCGCAGCCTCGGCGCTGTCATAGACGAACCCCTGGGTCATGAAGATCGCTTCGGCATTCTCGCCGAATTGCGAGCGGAGGATCCCCCCATGGACCAGCGTCGTCGCCGGCCTCGGTTGCTTCTTCTTTCCGTTCGAACGCTTTGCCATTTTCAAGGCTCCCGACACAAAAAACCCGGCCGTGGGGCCGGGG
>JAEVZM010000617.1 GCA_023392225.1 Pseudomonadota bacterium | reverse complement strand
CCCATGTCCATCTCTTCGATCCGGCGACGTTTCCGTTATCCTGGCTGAGCGGCGTCCCGGCGATCAACAAGGCCCACGGCCCGGGAGACCTCGATCGGGCGTCGGCACCGGTCACGGTGGACGGCATCGTCTTCGTCGAGGTCGACGTCGACGATCCGCGCTATCTCGACGAATCGCGCTGGGTGGAGGGACACGCCGAAACCGATTCGCGCATCAAGGCACTGGTCGGCGGCATGCCGCTGGAGAAGGGCCCGGCGATCGAGGCCGACATCGCCGAGTACGCCAAGCTGCCGCATGCCCGCGGCGTCCGTCGGCTCATGCAGAAGCATGCGGACCAGCCGGGCTGGAGCCTCCAGCCGGACTTCGTGGCGGCGATGAAGCTCCTGCCGAAATACGGGCTGAGCTTCGACCTCTGCATCTTCCACAACCAGATGCGCGAGACGATCAGCCTGGTCGAGCAGTGCCCCGAGGTGAGCTTCATGCTCGACCATATCGGCAAGCCGGGCATCAAGGACGGGCTGACGCAGCCGTGGCGGAGCGAGATGCGCGAGCTCGCGGCGCTGCCGAACGTCGAATGCAAAATCTCCGGCGTCGTCACCGAGGCGGACCACAAGAACTGGACCTACGACCAGGTGGCGCCCTACGTCGCCCATTCGATCGAGACTTTCGGCTTCGATCGCGTCGCCTTCGGCGGGGACTGGCCGGTATCGGCGCTGGCGACCGGCTATGCCGACTGGGTCGCGGTGGTCGACCGCGTCGTGGCGGGGGCGAGCGCCGAGGAGATCCGAAAGCTCTACCGCGACAACGCCATCCGCTTCTATCGCATGTGAGCCGTGCTATGGGCTGGCCCGTCCCGTCGTCGATGATGTCGGCGGGCCAGCGCAAGGCCAGGTGCGAGGAGACTGAATGACGACGCCGGGACAGCCGGAGGTCCGTGCCTTCTTCGACGGGGCGACCAATACGGTCAGCTACCTTGTGTCCGATCCCGCCAGCCGGCGGGCGGCCGTGATCGATCCCGGCCTCGACTACGATCAAGCCAGCGGCCGCACCGCGGGGCGGTCGGCGGAGGCGATTCTCGCGGCGGCGGAAGAGGCGCGCCTCGCCATCGACTGGGTGCTCGAGACCCACGCCCACGCCGACCACCTGACGGCGGCGCCGCACATCAAGCACAAGACCGGCGCCAGGATCGGCATCGGCGAGCATATCCGCGACGTCCAGCAGATCTTCCGGCCGGTTTTCGAGGCAGGCGACGTCTCCGGCGACGGCAGCGAGTTCGATCATCTCTTCGCCGACGGCGAGCGCTTCCAACTGGGCGAGATCCCCGTCGAGGTGATGCACACCCCCGGCCACACGCCCGCCTGCGTCTCCTACCGCATCGGCGATGCCGTGTTCGTCGGCGATACCCTGTTCATGCCCGACTACGGCACCGCCCGGGCCGATTTCCCCGGCGGCGATGCCCGGACCCTCTATCGCTCGATCCGCCGGCTGCTGGCGCTCCCGGCGGAGACCCGCGTCTTCGTCTGCCACGACTACCCGCCGGCGGGTCGGGACCACCCCGCCTGGCAGACATCCATCGCGGCCGAACGGGAGAACGTCCACCTTGCCGGCCGCGACGAGGACGGGTTCGTCGCGATGCGCCAGGCCCGCGACGCGACGCTGCCGGCGCCGACGCTGCTCCTGCCGGCGATCCAGACCAACATCCGGGCGGGCGGCCTGCCGCCGCCGGAGTCGAACGGGATCTCGTATTTGCGGATTCCCGTCGACCTCCCGGCCTGAGGGAGGGGCTTGCGGGGCGTGACTCCGCGACCCTGGAGTGCTAGATCAGGGGCGCTGCAGATATTGCAGTGCAACAGGCGGTTCCAAACATGGCCACTGCGATGTCCGGCTCCACGGGAGCTGAGACACCGGCCAACGGGAACGTTCACACTCATCCCAAGACCGGTTTCTGGACCCTCACGATCGGGTCCATTGGTGTCGTCTACGGCGACATCGGCACCAGCCCGCTCTATGCCTTCCGCGAGTCGGCGCTCGCGGCGGGAGAGGGCGGCGTCAGCAAGGGCGAGATCCTCGGCGTCCTCTCGCTGATCTTCTGGGCGCTGATCCTCGTGGTGACGCTGAAGTACGTCGTCCTGCTGATGCGGGCCGACAACCGCGGCGAAGGCGGAATCCTCGCGCTCATGGCTCTGGTCCAGCGTGTGGTCGCCAACGGCAGGGGACTGGTGCTGTTTCTCGGCATCATCGCGGCGGCCTTGTTCTACGGCGACGCGATGCTGACGCCGGCACTCTCCGTCCTCTCCGCGGTCGAGGGCCTCGAGATCGCCGCGCCGAGCCTGACGGATTATGTGCTGCCGATCTCGGTAGCGATCCTGATCGGGCTGTTCCTCGTCCAGTACCGTGGCACGGCCAGCGTCGCCTTCTTCTTCGGACCTGTGACCTGCCTCTGGTTCGTCGTGCTCGCGCTGCTTGGCGTGATCCAGATCGCCGGCAATCCGGACGTGCTCGCCGCCCTCAATCCGCTCCACGCCCTCGGCTTCCTCGCCGACCATGGTGCCATCGGACTGGTGACGCTCGGCGCCGTGTTCCTCGCGGTGACGGGTGCGGAGGCGCTTTATGCCGACCTTGGCCATTTCGGGCGGCGGCCGATTCAGGTCGCCTGGGTGTTCTTCGTCCTGCCGGCGCTCACGCTCAACTATTTCGGCCAAGGGGCGCTGGTTCTCGACAGCCCGGAAGCCCTCTCCAATCCCTTCTTCCACATGGCGCCCGACTGGGCGCAACTGCCGCTTGTCATCCTCGCCACCGCCGCGACGGTCATCGCCAGCCAGGCGGTCATCACCGGGGCGTACTCGCTCAGCCGGCAGGCGATCCAGCTCGGCCTCCTGCCGCGCCTCGAGGTGCGGCACACGTCGGAGGCAAATCCCGGCCAGATCTACCTGCCGCGGATCAACACCATCCTTCTCCTCGGCGTGTTGCTCCTCGTTGGCCTGTTCCGCAGCTCGAGCGTGCTCGCTGGCGCCTACGGTATCGCCGTGAGCGGCACCATGGTGATCACCGCGCTCCTGCTCTTCGTCGTCATCTGGCGCGTCTGGCGCTGGGGGTGGCTTGCCGCCGCGGCGATCGTCGCGCCGCTGCTTCTCGTCGACGCGACGTTCCTGTCGGCCAACCTCCTCAAGATCGTCGACGGCGGCTGGTTCCCCCTGGTGTTCGGTGCGTTGCTGACCCTCCTGATGATCACCTGGCAACGCGGGACCCGCATGCTGTTCGAGAAGACCCGACGGCTCGAGATTCCGCTCGCCGACCTGGTCCGCCAGCTCGAGGCGAAATCGCCGCCGCGGGTGGCGGGCACCGCGGTGTTCCTGACCAGCGATCCGGACAGCACGCCGACGGCGCTTCTCCACAGCCTCAAGCACTTCAAGGTGCTGCACGAGCGGAACGTGATCCTCACCGTCCAGACCGCCGACGCCCCGCGCGTGAAGCCACAGGAGCGTGTGACGCTGACGCCGCTCGGCCAGTCCTTCCTGCGGATGACGATACGCTACGGCTTCGCCGAGCAGCCCAACGTGCCGAGGGCGCTCGCGCTCGCCCGGCAGACCGGGTTCACCTTCGACATCATGTCGACTTCGTTCTTCCTGTCGCGCCGATCGCTCAGGCCGTCCCCGGAGGGCGGCATGCCGATTTGGCAGGACCGGCTGTTCATTCTCCTCTCCCGCAACGCCGACGATGCCTCGAGCTATTTCCGTATTCCCACCAATCGGGTAGTCGAGATCGGAACACAGGTCGTTGTCTAGGTGGCGCGAGTCGCCGAGGAGGGAGACGCGCATGACACCGGGCGGGCGGCTTGCCGCAGCAATCGAGGTGCTCGACGATATAGGCCAGCGGCATCGTCCGGTGGCCGAGGCGCTCAAGGACTGGGGCGTGTCGCATCGCTTCGCCGGCTCCAAGGACCGCGCCGCCATCGGCAATATCGTCTACGACGCACTGCGCTGGCGGCAATCCTCGGCCTGGGTGATGGAGGCCGAGACGCCGCGGGCACTCGTGCTCGCCACCGCCGGCCGGCACTGGGGTCTCGGCAGCGACGGGCTCGAGCAGGCGTTCGCCGATGACCGCCACGCGCCCGAGCCACTGACGGATGCCGAGCGGGCGATGATCGAGGGCGCCAACCTCGATGCCGCCCCGACTCATGTCCAGGCCGACGTGCCGGAGTGGCTGGCTGGTCGGCTCGAGCGGAGCCTCGGCGCCGCGTGGGTGGTCGAGGGACAGGCCCTCGCGCTCCGCCCGCCGCTCGACGTTCGCGTCAACCGCCTGAAGGCGGATCGCGCCAAGGTGGCGAAGGCGCTCGCCCCGTTCGGCGCGGCGGACACCCCGCTCTCGCCCGATGGACTCCGCATCGCGCCGACCGCCGCCGACGGCCGGCATCCGAACGTTCAGGTCGAGCCGGGCTTCCAGAAGGGCTGGTTCGAGGTCCAGGACGAGGGCAGCCAGCTCGCTTCGTTGCTGACGGGCGCGAAGCCCGGGGAGCAGATTCTCGACCTCTGCGCGGGGGCGGGAGGCAAGTCCCTCGCCATGGCGGCGGCGATGGAGAACAAGGGCCAGGTCTTCGCCACCGATTCCGATCGCGGGCGCCTTGCGCCGATCTTCGACCGCCTCAAGCGGGCCGGCACCCGGAACGTCCAGGTGCGGCCGGCGCGCTCGGATCTCGGCGACCTCGAGGGCCACATGGACGCGGTGCTGCTCGACGTCCCGTGCACCGGCACCGTAACCTGGCGCCGCCGCCCCGACGCGAAGTGGCGCCTGACCGAGCGCGCGCTGGAGGATCGCATCGCGGAACAGTCGGGCCTTCTCGACGCGGCGGTGCGCTACCTCAAGCCGGGCGGGCGGATCGTCTACGTCACCTGTTCGCTCCTGCCGGACGAGAACGGTGACCAGCTCCGGGCCTTCGTCGGGAGGCAGGAGAGTTTCCGCATCGTGCCGCCGGCGGAGGTGGTGGCGGCATCGGGACTGCCCGAGGCGACCAAGGCCGCGCTCGACGGCGCGATCGGCGAGGAGGGCCTCCTCCTCACGCCGCACCGGACCGGCACCGACGGTTTCTTCGTGGGCATGCTGGAGCGCGTCTGACGGGGCCGGGACACGCGCGATGCGTCGACTGAGCGGGGCGCTACGCCGCGTCCGCGTCCAGTCGTCGGTCCCGTGCCTGCATCGCCCGGCTGCACCACCACGCCACCAGCACCGAGAGGACGGCGAGGCCGACCGCGCCGGCGAGAAGCGTCGGCCGGAGGCCACCGTCGTTGACCACGTACAGAACAGCCGCAAAGAGTGCGCCGCCGACAAGTCCGCCAGCGAGGGCCAGGGGAAACGATGCCTGACCGCGGCGGTCGGCGCGGGCGACCAGGATGCCGACTATGAGGGCAGGCAGGACGCCCGCCGCGAACGCGAAGGCCATCACCACCGCGAACAGCTCTCCCGGCGGCACCTCCGCGCCGAAGATGGTGAGGGCCATGAGGAACACGATCAGGCCGCCGACCAGCGGCGCGCCGAGCGCCATGGTCAAGATGGTCCTCAGCATGCCGCGCCCGGCGTGCGCATTCGCTCGTCCGTCCATGCACCCCTCCAGAGGCCATCGCGAGTATTGACAGGGGTGATCCTACGCTGTCGTAGGCGTCCCGGCATCGGCGATCGTCGGCCGCGTTGCCCCTCGCTCTCCTGCGATGCTATAGGCCGCGCGGGTGTTTCTGGCCCGGAAGCGGGACGACGATGGCGATCGACAAGGCAACGGTGGTGAAGGTGGCGCGGCTCGCGCGCATTGCGGTGAGCGACGACGAGGCGGAGGCGCTGCGCGGCGAGCTCAATACGATCCTCGGCTTCGTCGAGCAGCTGAACGAGGTCGACGTCGAGGGCGTCGCGCCGATGACGGCGGTCGTCCACGTGCCGCTCAAGCAGCGCGAGGACGTCGTCACCGAGGGTGGGCAGGCGGAGAAGGTGCTCGCCAACGCGCCGGTTCGCGAAGGGCCGTTCTTTGCGGTGCCGAAGGTGGTGGAGTAGGGGTATGACCGACCTGACCCGCCTCACCATCGCCGAGATCCGCGACGGCCTCGCCGCCGGCACGTTCTCCGCGACCGAGCTGACGAAGGCCTATCTCGCGGCGATGGAAGCCGCCCGCGGCCTCAACGCCTATATCGTCGAGACGCCGGAGAAGGCGCTGGCGATGGCCGCCGAGTCCGACCGCCGCATCGCCGCCGGCGCGGCGCGGCCGCTCGAGGGCGTGCCGATCGGCGTGAAGGACCTGTTCTGCACCGAGGGCGTGCACAGCCAGGCGGCGAGCGGCATCCTCAAGGGCTACGAGCCGGTCTACGAGTCGACGGTCACCGCCAACCTCTGGGCCGACGGTGCGGTGATGCTCGGCAAGCTCAACATGGACGAGTTCGCGATGGGCTCGTCGAACGAGACCTCGGCCTATGGGCCGGTGACCAATCCGTGGCGCTCGGCGGGCTCGAACGCGCCGCTGGTGCCCGGCGGCTCCTCCGGCGGCTCGGCGACGGCCGTGGCCGCGTTCCTCTGCGCCGGCGCGACCGCCACCGATACCGGCGGCTCGATCCGCCAGCCGGCGGCGTTCACCGGCACGGTGGGCCTCAAGCCGACCTATGGCCGCTGCTCGCGCTTCGGGATGATCGCCTTCGCCTCTTCGCTCGACCAGGCCGGGCCGATCGCCCGCGACGTCCGCGATGCCGCCATCCTCCTCAAGTCGATGGCGAGCGTCGACGGCAAGGACACGACCTCGGTCGACCTGCCGGTGCCGGACTACGAGGCGGCGCTCGACCACGGCGTCAAGGGGCTCCGGATCGGCATCCCGAAGGAGTATCGCGTCGACGGCATGCCGGCCGAGATCGAGGCGCTGTGGGAGAAGGGCAAGGACTGGCTGCGAGCTGCCGGCGCCGAGATCGTCGACATCTCCCTGCCGCACACCAAGTACGCACTGCCGGCCTACTACATCGTGGCACCGGCCGAGGCCTCGTCCAACCTCGCCCGCTATGACGGCGTCCGCTACGGCCTTCGGGTCGATGGCGACGACATCGTCTCGATGTACGAGAAGACCCGGGCCGCCGGCTTCGGCAAGGAAGTGAAGCGGCGGATCATGATCGGCACCTATGTGCTCTCGGCCGGCTACTACGACGCCTACTACCTCCGCGCCCAGCGCGTCCGCACCCTGATCAAGCGCGACTTCGATCTCGCGTTCGAGGAGGGCATCGACGCGATCCTGACGCCTGCGACGCCCTCGGCCGCCTTCGGCCTCGCCGAGATGGCCACCGCCTCGCCGATCGAGATGTATCTCAACGACATCTTCACGGTGACGGTGAACATGGCGGGCCTTCCCGGCATTGCGGTGCCGGCCGGGCTCACCGCCGATGGCCTGCCGCTCGGGCTGCAGCTCATCGGCCGTCCGTTCGACGAGGCGATGCTGTTCCGCACCGGCCGGGTCATCGAGGACGCTGCCGGACGCTTCGCACCCGAGCGCTGGTGGTAGGCGCAGCCCCATGGACTCCGGCACGATCCCGGCGAACGGCTACTTGCTGCTGGTCGGGCTGATCGTCGCCGGCGCGGCGCTCCTCGTGCTCTCCTTCAGCGTCAACCGGGCGATGGCCCGGAGCGCCCGCGACGGGGATCGTCACGGCGAGAAGGTCCTCGAGTACCGGCGGGACAAGCTCGGCCAGGTCGGCGCGCTCCTGCTCGGCATCGGCGTGTCGCTGTTCTCGTTCTTCTTCCAGTCGGACTATGCCGAGCGCCAGCGGCACGCCTCGGAGGTGCGTCAGCTCGGCGCGAAACTCGCAGTTCAGGTCGGGCGGGCGGCGGCGGTCGCCAACTTCATCAGCGAGTTCGATCCCCTCATCGCTTACGTCGACACCGCCGGGAACTACAAGGTCGGCACCGGCGACGCGCTTCTCCTCCAGGTGGAGAAGGTGCAGGCGCTCCGGCGCGAGGTCGACCTCGGCATTCTCGACGCGCTCGCCATCTCGTCGGACATCGCCGACTCGCAGCTTGTTGCGGAGCTCGACCCGCAGCTCTGGTTCGCGATCGCGGAGGACGAGAACGAGGTCCGCTATGGCCGCAACCAGCTCCTTGGCGACTATGCCGACCTCGACGCCGCGCTCGGCGGTCTGCCACCGGCCGAGGCGGTCGCCGACCCGGCGCGGGCGCCCGGGGTCGCGGCTGAAGTCGATGACATCCTCCACGATCTCGACGTGATCCGCGACCGGGGTCGTCGCCTGATCGGCCGCGGGTGCCGGTTCGTCGCTGCCGGGCCCGACTTCCTTTCGCTGAAGGCGATCCCGGCGCTCGAAGCCGACTACATCACCCACACCGAATGGATCGACGTGGCCCGGCGCGAGCTGGGAGGACTCAAGGACGGCACGAGGGACTGCTTCGGCATTCTCGAATACGGGCGGCACGGCCTTCCGGAGTGACGTCGAAGCCGATCGGTGGCATGCTCTGCGCAAGGAACTCGGAGGCCGTGATGGACGTGGACACCTTCAAGAAGTCGCTCGATGCCGAAACCCCGCCGGCAGGCACCGAGGGGCCGCTCGCGGCGCTCTGGCATGCCGCCAAGGGCGAATGGCACAAGGCGCATGCGCTCATCCAGCACGACGACAGCAAGGAAGCCGCGCGCGTCCACGCCCATCTTCACCGCATCGAGGGCGACCAGGACAACGCCGACTACTGGTACAGGCAGGCCAACGAGCCGCTCGCCGAGATGCCCATCGACGAGGAATGGAGCTCGATCGTCGGAGCGCTGCTGACGCTGCGCTGAGCGGTGCCGGAGGACCATCCGGAGCGACAGGACGACACGGAAATTCCCCTGGCCGGCGGCCGGGCGACGCCCGGTGTCGTCCGCGTCGGTGACACCGTCAGGCGGCCGCCTGCGGCCAATGCCGTCCTCGTGCGGCGCCTCCTGCGCCATCTGGCGGAGGGCGGTTTCGACGGTGTGCCGGCGTGGCTCGGCACCGACGCCCAGGGGCGCGAGGTGTTCAGCTTCATCGCGGGGACGGTCCCTCCGGACCTCGGCTTCCACGAGGACGATGCGCTGCGTGTCGCGGCGCGGCTCATCCGCCGCTTCCACGACCTCGGGAGGGATCTCTCCGGGGCCGGCGCGGTGATCTGCCACAACGATCTGTCGCCCTGCAATTTCGTGTTCCGCGACGGGCTACCGGTGGCGATCATCGACTT
>JAEVZM010000716.1 GCA_023392225.1 Pseudomonadota bacterium | reverse complement strand
CTTCGTCGAGGCGGCGCGGGCGCTCGGCACCGAGCTTGCCCGCCGCGGCCTGGTGCTGGTGTTCGGCGGCACCCACAAGGGGCTGATGGGCGCCCTCGCCGACGCCCATCTCGCCGGCGGCGGCGAGGCGGTCGGCATCATCACCACCCGCCTCCACGCGCTCGGCCACCTCCACCCCGGGCTGACCCGGCACGAGATCGTCGCCGAGATGCGGTCGCGGAAGGCGCGCATGGCCGAGCTCGCCGATGCCTTCATCGCCCTGCCGGGTGGCGTCGGCACGATGGAGGAGCTGATGGAGGTCGTGGTGCTCAACCAGCTCGACTATTTCGACAAGCCGTCGGGCCTGTTCAACGTCGAGGGTTTCCACGACAGCTTCCTCGCCTTCCTCGACCACATGGTCGAGCGCCGCTTCCTGCCGCTCGATCACCGGCGGAGCCTGGTCAGCGCCGCGACGCCCGCCGAGCTGCTCGACGGCCTCGCCGCCCAGGAGAAGAGCCGGGTCCCGAAGTGGCTGTGACCCGAGCGCGCGAATGACTTGAATGGACTTTGCGTTGCAGCGCCTGCGTGTGCTAACGCACAGGGCGGGTGGCGCCCGGTGCCTGGCCCTCGGTGGGTCTCCGTCTCGCGTTCGACGTCATCGATCAACGGGGGTGCAGGCGGCCGGTCTCGGCGGCGGCTCCCGACGAAGCAGAAGGTGCCTCTCTTGACCGTCGATCATCTTGAGTTGGGCGGGGACCTGGCCAAGACCACCGCGACGACGCTTGCCGCCATCGGCGTTCGGATCCGCGAGCAGCGGCTGACGCGGAACCTCACCCTGCAGGCGCTCGCCGACCTTGCCGGCATCAGCCCCTCGATGCTGAGCCTGGTCGAGCGCGGCCGGGCCTCTCCCTCCATCGGCTCGCTGATCGTCATCGCCGGTGCATTGCGGATGACCATGGCAGATCTCGTTGCCGCGGAGTCCGAGCCCGAGGAGAGGATGGTCGTCCGTGCCGACGAGGGACCCATCGTGGCCACCGCGCGGCATGTCGTCCGGCGGCTGCTGCGCGACGACCGCTCGCGCGGCATCTCGGTGGCGCTCAACGAATATGCGCCCCACACCGGCAGCGCCGAGCGCCCGATCTCCCATGAAGGCTTCGAATATGGCTTCGTGCTGGAGGGCGAGCTGACCGTCGAGGTCGGCGGCGTTCCGCACCGCCTGCGCCAGTACGATCTCATCGCCTACAGCTCCAAGCGCCTGCACAAGATCTGGAACCACGGCGAGCAGCGCGTGAGGACGCTCTGGTTCAACCTCGATCGCGAGTAGGGCCCGCCGCGGTCGCGCCCCCGCTGTGCCCGGTGTGACGTCACCGGGCGAGTGGCAGGCTGGCTGCCGGAACAGCCGGGCGCGGCTTGGTGGTCAACGCACCGTCAGGTCGAGTGCCGAGCTTGCTTTGGTGATGTGCTGTCGGAGAAGCGCTGTCGCCACGTCGACATGGGGCTCGCGGCAAGCATCCAGGATCCGCTGATGGTCCGCATGGACGCGCCAGCGCCCATCGGTCAGCGTGATCTGGAGGCGGATATAGCGGTCGAAGGTCTCGTGAATGCGCTCGAGCGTGCGCATGATCGTCGGACGGTGGGCGGGCGCGTGGAGGGCTGCGTGCAATCGCCAGTTGTCCGCACCCCAGCGCGAAACGTCGACATTATCCATTTCAAGGATGATGGCCTGGGGCAGTGCCACCGCGGAGGGGCGTGCAGGCACGCCGCACGCCATCACCGGCTTGTCGTTCTTCGGCGAAGGGGCGAGACGATGGCTCGCGCCATCGAAGCGCGGGATCGCTCGACGATCCGATGGGCGCTGCTGCCAAGTCATTGAAAATGCTGGCGCTCCCTAGGGGACTCGAACCCCTGTTTTCGCCGTGAGAGGGCGACGTCCTGGGCCACTAGACGAAGGGAGCTGGCCGCAAGCGACCTCTCTATAGCGATGCTCGGTTCGCACTTCAAGGCGTCGCTTGCGTCTTTTGGCATCCTTCGTGGACCGGCACGCGCACGACGCCCCCGGGCTGGTTGACGCCCGCCATGCCCGGCTCCATCCTCCGGCCGTGCCGCGTGGCGTCGACGGCACCCCCGGTCCGTCATCGTTCTCGGCGTCAAGGGATGGCGGCATGCCGCTTCATTGGGACGCCCGGCAGAACGAGAGTCCCGCCACGGGGGTGCCGGCCGCAGTTGGCGTGACGCTGGACGGGCTCGACGCGGCGGACCGCGAGCTGTTCCTGCTCCGCCTCGCGCGAAGCCGCGAGGACCTGTTCGGGCCGCTGGCGCGGCTCTATGGCGACCATCCGTCCTATCCCGCCTTCGTCGAGGATCTGCCGCGGGTGCTGGCCGAGGGATGGGCGGCGCGGCCGGCGGACCTCCGCCAGCTCGACCTCCGCCGCGACCTCGAGCCGGACTGGTTCCTCCGCGAGCGGAACGTCGGCTACGTGTTCTATGTCGACCGCTTCGCCGGCAGCATCGCCGGGGTCGTGGAGCGCCTCGACTACCTCGCCGAGCTCGGGGTGACCTACGTCCACTTCATGCCCTGCCTGAAACCGCGCCCCGGCGACAGCGACGGCGGCTACTCGGTGATGGACTACCGCGCGGTCGATCCGCGCCTCGGCACGATGGACGATCTCGAGGCCACCGCCGCGGCGCTCCGCGCCCGTGGCATGAGTCTCTGCGTCGATCTCGTGCTCAACCACA
This sequence comes from Pseudomonadota bacterium, assembly GCA_023392225.1. Classification (GTDB taxonomy): domain Bacteria; phylum Pseudomonadota; class Alphaproteobacteria; order Rhizobiales; family Kaistiaceae; genus Bauldia. The sequence goes on along the minus strand of JAEVZM010000716.1, from coordinate 5,207 downwards.
CCGCCAAGGAGCACGACTGGGCGCAAAGGGCCCGCGCCGGCGACCCGGCCTTCCAGGCCTACTACCGCATGTTCGACGATCGGACCCTGCCGGACGCCTACGAGGCCTCGCTCGACGAGATCTTCCCGGCGACCGCGCCGGGCAACTTCACCTGGTATCCCGACATCGGGGAGAGGGGGAAGTGGGTCTGGACGACCTTCAACGAGCACCAGTGGGATCTCGACTGGACCAACCCGGTTGTGTTCCGCGAGATCGTCGCGACCATGCTGTTCCTTGCCAACCGCGGCGTCGAGGTGTTCCGGCTCGATGCGGTGGCGTTCCTGTGGAAGCGGATGGGGACCCGCTGCCAGAACGAGCCGGAGGTGCACGACATCCTCCAGGCGCTCCGCGCCGCGAGCCGGATCGCCGCGCCGGCGGTCATCCACAAGGAGGAGGCGATCGTCTCGCCGCGCGACCTCGTGCCCTATCTCGGCGCCGGCCGCCATGCCGGGCGCGAGGGCAATCTCGCCTACCACAACTCGCTGATGGTCCAGTTCTGGTCGGCGCTCGCCGCCCGCGACGCGCGGTTGATGGCCCATGTCCTCGCCACGCACTTTCCGACCCATTTCCGGAATGCCACCTGGGCCACCTATCTCCGCTGCCACGACGATGTCGGCTGGGCGATCACCGACGAGGATGCCGGCGCGCTCGGCCTGTCCGGGTGGGCTCACCGCGGATTCCTTGCCTCGTTCTACGAGGGGGCGTTCCCCGGCACGTTCGCTCGCGGCCTGCCGTTCCAGGCCAACCCGCTCACCGGCGACGCCCGCACCTGCGGCACCACCGCCTCGTGGTGCGGGCTGGAGGCGGCGCTCGCCGCCGGCGACGCCGACGGCATCGATCGGGCGATCCACCGCATCCTCGTCGGGCATGCGCTGATCGCTGCCTTCGGCGGCCTGCCGCTCCTCTACATGGGCGACGAGATCGGCCTCCTCAACGACTACGGCTACGTCAACGATCCCGAGCATGCGGCGGACAGCCGCTGGGTGCACCGGCCGGTGATGGACTGGGCGAAAGCCGCGCGGCGCCATGTCGCCGGCACGGTCGAGGCGCGCCTCCATGGCGGCATCGCCGCGATCATGCGGCGCCGGCGCGAGACGCCGCACCTCCATGGCGAGAACCCGACCGAGATCGTCGAAGGCACCGCCGACGGCATTCTGGTCGTGCGCCGCGCCAGTCCGCTCGGGGCGCTGCTCGCGATCTTCAACTTCACCGAGCAATGGCGCGCGCTACCGGCCGACCTCGCCTTGGAGAGCGGCGCCCGCGACTTCGTCGACCGGCTGACCGGCGATGTCGTGGTGACGGAGGACGGCGGCATTCCGCTGCCGCCCTATGGCCGCATCTGGCTGACTTGAGTCCAGCTCAGGCGAGGATCAGCCGGTTCACTGCCGGGGCCTGCTCGAGATGGACGAGGTGGCCTGCCTTCTGGATCAGGCTGACCTCGACACCGTCGCCCAGCCCCTCGGTGACCGGATGCACGATCGCATCCTCGGCCCCCCAGATGACGCGGACCGGCATGCCGAGCCCGGCGAGGCGCTCCTTGTAGAGGTAGGCCTGCGATCCCGGGAAGTTGGCCGCGGCGATGGTCTCGAGCGCTTCCGGCACGCCCGGCGTCATGGTGTAGGCGACCACCAGTCGCAGCATGTCGGGGGCGATCATCCGCGGGTTGGCGACCAGCATCTCCATCAAGGGCCGCGCCGCCGCCTGGTCGCGGATCTGCGGGAAGCCGGAGATGAAGTCCATGTTGATCCACGGATCGAGGCCGGCCGGGGCGATCAGGGTCAGCCGCGACACCCGCTCCGGCACCGCGGTGGCGACCGCCGCCGAGATCGCCGCGCCCATCGAATGGCCGACCAGATGCACCCGCTCGAGCCCGGCGTGGTCCATCAGGCCCAAAACGATCCGGGCGAAGAAGGCGATGTCGCCGGGGCCGACATCCATGCTCGACAGGAGCCCGCCGGGCAGGTCCGGCGCGAAGACGCGGCCCCGCGTCGCCAGCGCCGGCTGGGTCAGCATCCAGCCGGTGTGGTCGGCGGCATAGCCCGGCACCAGGAGGAACGCCTCCTCGCCGGACCCCTCTGTGGCGCACCAGACGCTGCGCCCGTCCAGCGTCGCGATGAAGCTGCCGGTCGTGCCGCCCGCGGCAGCGTCGCTCATGCGCCCTCGTCGATGCTGCCGAGCGTCGCGCCGACCTCGACCACGTCGTCGACTTCGACATCCGTCCCGGAGAGCACGCCGTCGACCGGCGCCTCGACTTCCAGATTGAGCTTCGGCGTGCCGATGACCACCACCGGCTCGCCCTTCGTCACCTTGTCGCCGACGCTCTTCAGCCATTCGACGACCAGGCCCTCGGTTACCTCCGTGCCGAGCGACGGCACCACCAGCTTGATCGACATCCGTCCCACTCTCGTTGGTTCGCTGGCGCGACTATGGCGCGGTGGCAGGAGAGGGTCAAACTACTTTTGTCATTTACGCTGTACAAATGTATCAAACTGGACGAAGCCGACTCGGGCGGCCATGGATCTGCGCCTCGGGCGGCGGCGATACCACCCGGGCGGCGGGCAAGTGGAGGAAGGCAATCGTGTTTCTGGGGCTCGATGCCGGCACATCGGCGGTCAAGGCACTCCTCGTCGACGACCGCCAGGCGGTGGTGGCGCAGGCATCGCGCGGCTATCCGACGTCGCGGCCCGAGCCGGGCTGGAGCGAGCAGGATCCCGCCGACTGGATCGCCGCCGTCGAGGCCGCGATCCTCGCCCTTCGTGCCGAGCGGCCGGAGGCGCTGGCGGCGGTGCGGGCGATCGGCCTGTCGGGACAGATGCACTCGGGCGTGCTGCTCGATCGCGACCACCGCGTGCTCCGCCCGGCGATGCTGTGGAACGATTCGCGCGGCCGGCAGGAATGCGCCTCGCTCGCTGCCGCGGTGCCGGGCCTTGCCACCATCACCGGGGTCCAGCCGATGCCCGGCTTCACCGCGGCCAAGCTGCTCTGGGTCCGCGCCCACCAGCCGGAGGTGTTCGGGCGGATCGCCCATCTCCTCCTCGCCAAGGACTATCTGCGCCTCCACCTCACCGGCGAGCTCGCCTCCGACATGTCGGACGCCGCCGGCACCCAGCTCTTCGACCAGGCGGCGCGGCGCTGGTCGCCGGAGGTGCTGGCCGCCGTCGGGCTGGGCATCGCGGCCATGCCGCACCTCTACGAAGGCACCGAGGTGAGCGGAGGGCTTCGGCCAGACGTCGCGGCGCGCCTCGGCCTGCCGCCGGGGATTCCGGTCGCCGCCGGCGGGGGCGATGGCGGCACCGGCGCGGTCGGCGTCGGCTGTACCGAGACCGGCGAGGGGTTCATCTCCCTCGGCACGGCGGCGGTCTATGTCGTCGCCGCGGACCGCTATGCGCCGCGGCCGGAGACCATGCTCCACGACTTCGCCCATGCGATACCGGGCCGCTGGTTCCAGATGGCGGGCATGCTGAACGGAGCCAGCGCGCTGTCCTCGATGCTCGCCACCCTCGGCGAGGCCGATATCGAGGCGGTTCTCGAGACCGTCGAGGCGGCCTATCGCGGTCCGTCGCGGCTCCTGTTCCTGCCCTATCTCACCGGCGAGCGGACGCCGCACAACAATCCCGATGCCCGCGGCGTCCTGTTCGGCCTCGATGCCGCGACCAGCAAGGCGGACGTGGTGCAGGCGGTGCTCGAGGGCGTCGGCTTCTCACTCCGCGATGCGGTGGCCTGCCTCGAGGCCGCCGACAGCGCCTGCATGGCGCCGGGCTTCATCGGCGGCGGGGCGCGCAGCCGGTTCTGGGCGCGGATCATCGCCGATACCACGGGGCTGACGCTGCGGCGCTATCGCGGCGGGGATTTCGGTCCGGCGCTCGGCGCGGCCCGGCTCGCCATCATTGCGGCGACCGGGGCGCCGGTCGCCGAGGTCTGCGTGCCGCCGCCGGTCGAGGAGGAGATCGCGCCCGATCCGGCGCGGTTCGATGCCTATGCGCCGCGCTACCACAAGTATCGCGAGCTCTATCGCGCGGTCGCGCCGCTGTTTTGAGCGCTGCCGGGTCCGCTTGCACGGCTCCCGCAGGTCAGGCGGGAGCCGTCGTAGCGGGTGCCGGCCGGGACTCCGGGGCTACTCCACCGAAATCGGCTGCGAGGCCAGCACCGTGCTGAAGTCGCCATTGTAGTAGCGCAGCTCGTAGCTGCCGGGCTTGTCGGGCGCCTTGAGCGTCACCGTGCGCGCGTCGAGGTCGCCCTGGTTCACGCGGGCGCTGGTCAGGCGCTTGCTGCCATCGACGATCTCGATGTCGTCGCGGGCCGCACCGGGTCCGACCCAGCCGACGGTGAACCGCTCGCCGGCGGCGACCGTGTCCGGTGCGCTGATCGTCACCTCGGTGGCGACGACGGTGATCGGGCTCTCGGCGAGCGTCTTGCTGGTCGGCCCGTCGACGTAGCGGAGCTGGTACTCGCCCGCCGCCACCGGCGCGACGAGGCGGACCTTCCGGTTGTCGAGGTCCTCCTGGACGACGCGCCGGCTGTAGAGGCTCTGCCCCTTGCCGCCCTTCGCCGCGGGATCGAAGATGTCGACATTGTCGCGCGTGCCGCCCGGACCCTCCCACGAGACCTCGAAGCTCCGGCCGATCTCGACGCTCTCGGGGCCGCTGACCGAGACCTCGGTCGCGGCGACGGTCAGCGGCCGGGTGGCGAGGACCTTCCGGCTGTCGCCATTGTAGTAGCGGAGTTGGTAGTCGCCGGGCTTGGCCGGGGCGGCCAGCTGGACGCTCCGGTTGTCGAAGTCGGCCTGGCAGACGCGCTTCGAGGTGACGACCCCGCCTTCGCCGTTCTTGGCGGCGGGATCGTAGATCTGGACCTCGTCGCGGGCTGCGCCGGGGCCGACCCAGGTGACCTCGAAGGTCCGGCCCATGTCGACGCTGTCCGGTGCCTCGAGCGAGACCTCGGTCTCGACCACCGTCAGCGGCCGGGTGGCGAGGATCGCGTTGCTCTCGCCGTTGAAGTAGCGGAGCTGGTAGTCGCCGGGCTTGGCCGGCGCGGTCAGCCGGACGGTCCGGTTGTCGAAATCGCCCTGGCGGACGCGCTTCGAGGTGACGACCCCGCCTTCGCCGTTCTTGGCGGCGGGATCGTAGATCTGGACCTCGTCGCGGGCTGCGCCGGGGCCGACCCAGGTG
>JAEVZM010000563.1 GCA_023392225.1 Pseudomonadota bacterium | reverse complement strand
GTTTCTAGGCGCGGCTGAAGCGAAGGAACTGGAGGCGGACGACAAGACGCGGGCATTCGTGCGGAAGTTCGTTGGTTCCGAGGAATTGATAAACGGCAAGCAGCGATACTGCCTTTGGATCGAGGATCGCGATGTGGAGACCGCGCGAAGAAGTCCCCTGATCGACCAACGCCTGGCGCTAGTTTCGAAAAATCGATCACTGTCACCCGCGGCTTCCACACGGGACTTCGCCGACCTCCCACATCGTTTCGTTCAGATCGCGGGACAATCCGAGGCGACAGCAATTGTTGTTCCCCGGGTATCGTCGGAAAACCGAGACTTCCTGCCCGTCGACTACCTCACAAGCGAATATGTCATCGGCGACCGAAACTTCGCTCTCTACGACGCCCCGCTGTGGAACATGGCGCTGATCGCCTCGCGCCTCCATTGGGTCTGGATCGGCACGGTTTGTGTCCGGATGCGAACCGACTTCTCTTATTCCAACACCCTTGGCTGGAACACCTTCCCGGTCCCGACGCTCACGGAAAAGAACCGGGCCGACCTGACCCGGTGCGCTGAGGACATCCTGCTGGCGCGGGAAGCGCATTTCCCGGCGACCATCGCGGACCTCTACGACCCCGAGACCATGCCCGACAATCTGCGGGCCGCCCACGAGCGGAACGACGAGACGCTTGAGCGCATCTACATCGGCCGCCGGTTCCGGAACGACAGCGAGCGCCTTGAGAAGCTCTTCGAGATGTACACGACCTTGGCCGTGGGCCGCAAAAAGGCCGCGCCTGCGAAGCGGCGGAGGAAGACGGAGGCATGAAACGCTCCTATACGCCCGGCGGCGACGCCAAGGTGATCGCGGAGGTGGCCCGCCGCCGCTTCGGTGGCTTCGCAGAAATGTTCGAGCACCACGGCTGGCCGGAGCGCGGCTCCGACATGATGCGGAAGGTCCAGACCCGTGTCGTCGAGACCTACGGCAGCGTCCGTGCCTTCGAACGCTACTTAGAGAAGGAAGACAAGACGTGACCGACCGCTCCCGCGCCGTTCCGTCGGTCTCCGTCACCTATGCCGCCAATGGCAGCTCGACCAAGGAAAACGCCCTCGGCATGCGGCCGATGCAGGAGCGGGCCTTTGAGCGCCGGGGCGAACAATACCTGCTCATCAAATCGCCTCCCGCCTCCGGCAAGAGCCGGGCACTCATGTTCATCGCCCTCGACAAGCTCCACAAACAGGGCCTGCGGCAGGCGATCATCGTCGTGCCGGAGCGGACGATTGGCGCGAGCTTCGGCGACGAGCCCTTGACCCAATGGGGCTTCTGGGCGGACTGGACGGTGGCGCCGCGCTGGAACCTCTGCAATGCACCGGGCACCGATGGCGGCAAGGTCAATTCGGTCGGATCGTTCCTTGAGAGCGACGACCAGGTTCTAATCTGCACCCATGCAACCTTCCGCTTCGCGGTGGACAGGTTCGGTGTGGAGGCCTTCGACGACCGGCTCATCGCGGTGGACGAGTTCCACCATGTTTCCGCCAACCCGGACAACAAGCTTGGCCAGCACCTCGCGCAGTTCATGGCCCGCGACCGGGTGCACATCGTCGCCATGACCGGCTCCTACTTCCGTGGCGACGCCGACGCAGTCCTCGCCCCGCACGACGAGGCGAAGTTCGATACCGTCACCTACACCTACTATGAGCAGCTCAACGGCTACTCGTTCCTGAAGCGCCTCGACATCGGCTACTACTTCTATGCCGGCTCCTATGTGGACGACATCCTGCGGGTCCTCGACCCGGCCGAGAAGACCATCGTCCACATCCCGAACGTCAACTCGCGCGAGAGCACGAAGGACAAGATCAGGGAGGCCGAGGACATCTTCCACGCCCTCGGGGAATGGCAGGGCACCGACCCGGCGACCGGGTTCCAGTTGGTGAAAACCCCGGATGGATGCCTCCTGCGGATCGCCGACCTGGTGGACGACGATCCAGCCAAGCGCGACCGCGTGTCCGCCGCACTGAAGGACCCGGCGCAGAAGGACAATCGTGACCATGTGGACATCATCGTCGCCCTCGGGATGGCGAAGGAGGGCTTCGACTGGATCTGGTGCGAGCACGCGCTGACGGTTGGCTACCGGTCGAGCCTGACCGAGATCGTGCAGATCATCGGCCGTGCGACACGCGACGCGCCCGGCAAGCTCCGCGCCCGCTTCACCAACCTGATCGCCGAGCCCGACGCCTCGGAGGAAGCAGTGACCGAGGCGGTCAACGATACACTCAAGGCCATCGCGGCCAGCTTGCTCATGGAGCAGGTGCTGGCCCCCCGCTTCGAGTTCACGCCGAAGAACGCGAACAGCGGCCCGGTCGATGGCTACGACTACGGCGACGAAGGCTACGATCCGAACAAGACCAATGTCGGCTTCAACGAGGAGACCGGCAAGTTCCAGATCGAGATCAAGGGGCTGACCGAGCCGAAAAGCGAAGAGGCAACCCGCATCTGCCAGGAGGACCTGAACGAGGTCATCGCGGCGTTCGTGCAGGACAAGCGGACGATCGAGCGCGGGCTGTTCGATGAGGAGCTGGTCCCCGCGGAGCTGACCCAGGTCCGCATGGGGGCGATCATCAAGGACCGTTACCCCGACCTCGACGAGGAGGACCAGGAGGCGGTCCGCCAGCACGCGATAGCCGCACTCAACATCACCCAGCAGGCAAAGCGGATCGCGACCGGTGGGGAAGACCGCGAGGGCGAGCCGCGAGCAAACACAGCCTTCGTCGATGGGGTCCGGAAGTACGTGGTCGATGTGCGTGAGCTGGACATCGACCTGATCGACAGTGTGAACCCATTCGGCGAAGCCTACGCCATCCTCGCCAAGGAGATGGGTGAGGAGCGCCTCAAGCAGGTCGCGGCAGCTATTGCCGCGAAGCGCACGAACCTGACACCGGATGAGGCCAAGGAGCTCGCGGTGCGAGCGGTGAAGTTCAAGAAGGAGCGCGGCCGGTTGCCGTCGATCAGTTCTGCCGACCCGTGGGAAAGACGGATGGCCGAGGGCGCCGCTGCGTTCGTGCGGTTCAAGGATGAGGGCCGCTATGAGAAGTGACCTCGACCTCGATGACTTGCGTGACGAACTCGATGCCTTCGCCGCACCGGAGAAGAAGGGCGGCCGGTCGGTGCGCGAGGAGCGGATCATCGCGGGCTTCGAGGACATCCAGCGGTTCGTCGATGAACATGGACGACCGCCACAGCACGGCGAGGACCGGGACATCTTCGAGCGGCTCTACGCGGTGCGGCTCGACCGGCTGCGTGCGCTTGAGGAATGCCGCACGATCCTGGAGCCCCTCGATCGTCAGGGATTGCTCGCCGGGGCGCCAACAGGTGCGACCGAGCCTCAGACGATCGACGACGACGAATTGCTCGCCGAACTGGAAGGCGCGGCCGGTGCTTCGGAGATCACCGAGTTGCGCCACGTCCGCGCCAGCGCCGACAAACGCGCCGCAGAGGAAATCGCCAACCGCGCGCGCTGCGAGGACTTCGACAAGTTCAAGCCGCTGTTCGACCGGGTTCAACAGGAACTCGACAGCGGTGTCAGGCAGACCCGACCGTTCGAGCTGAAGGCAGAAATTCGGTCCGGGACTTGGTTCGTCGTCGGTGGCCAGAAGGCCTATGTCGCCGAGGCCGGAGAGACGTTCACGAATGCCCAGGGCAGGACCGATGCACGCCTCCGAGTCATTTTCGACAACGGGACGGAGAGCAATCTCCTCATGCGCTCTTTGCAGCGCGCTCTCAACAAGGACGAGGCGGGCCGCCGCATTACCGATCCGGTCGCGGGACCGCTTTTCTCCGGCGAAGCAGGAGAGGACGACCTGCCCAGCGGCACCATCTATGTGCTCCGGAGCAAATCCGATCACCCGATCGTCGCCGCCAACCGCGAACTCGTCCACAAGATCGGCGTGACCAACATGAACGTCGCGCAGCGCATCGCGGGCGCGCGCCTTCAGCCGACCTTCCTGATGGCGGATGTCGAGATCGTCGCGACCTACACCCTCTTCAACATCGCCCGGTCAAGGCTGGAGAACCTGATCCACCGAATCTTCGGTCCGGCCAGACTCGACATCGAGATCACGGACCGGTTCGGAAACCCCGTCATTCCGCGCGAGTGGTTTCTTGTCCCCCTCTTCGCGATCAACGAGGCCATCGACCGGATCAAGGACGGCACGATCGACCGCGTCACCTACGACCCACGAACGGCAGGTTTCCGTGAAATCCCTCTCGGCCGGGCGAGATAAACCGACGAATTTAAACATCGAGGCCGATCCAAAGTTGGCCGTTTCCGCGGCTTTCCCGTTCCCCGTACTTCTCCATCGAGGTCATGAGCTTTGGAGAAACTGAGGCCAAACAGAGAACGAGCGGCGTGAGAGGCTCCTGCGAGGTCAACAGGTCTACCGGGAAAATACCGCAGTTCTGCGGCGTTTACGGCAGCGATCATCGAGGCGGAGAACGTTTGGGGAGGTGTCACTGGCGGAGGGAGAGACACCCGGCTCGAACCTTCTCCGCGCGCCGGGAGACCGGTGGATGGATGCGAATGAAAGAGTCGTACGTTGAAGGGGTACCACCAGCCCAGATCCGTCATCCCTGGCCGCAGCTGCGCTTCCTCGTCAAACACCCAAGGTGGGAGCCGAGTGCGTTAGTAGCGCACGCTCGGATCTGTCCGGGGGGCGCAGGGTGAAACCTGCGTCCCTACCGGGATGTTTTCGCGAGGGAAGCCCACTTGCGAGGAGGCCTTGCTGCCCCTCGGCATGAAGGCCGACAAGACGGGGGACGTTGAGCTGTGACACCGAAAGCGACCTTCGAGCGGTCGGCAAGCGTGGCGGCGGAGACCTAGCTCTGATCTCGGCTGCGTGGCAATATCCATGGGTGATCGCGCAGTTCGCTTCTCCCGACAAGGGAATACCAATTCCGGGGACGACCGCATTGCCCTGCGGCTCGCCGATGTCGCATTCCCTTCCATTCTGAGGAGCCCGTTCGCGGGGACCGCACAGTGAAGCTCTATTATTCACCCCACTCGCCGTTCGTCCGGAAGGTCCTCGTCGTTGCCGGCGAGGTCGATCTTCTGGACCGGATCGAGCTGCTCCACAGCCGGACGACGCTGACCTATCGGGATCCGGACATCGTCGCGGCCAACCCATTGGGGCAGGTGCCGACGTTCATCGGCGACGACGGCGCGATCCTCGCCGACAGTCGGGTCATATGCGAGTATCTCGACGCAATCGGTGACGGCGGGCTCTTCCCTGCCGCGCCCCGTCGCTGGGAGGCCCTGATCGACCAGAGCTCGGCCGATGGTCTGCTTGATGCCGCCATACTCACCCGCATCGAAACCGTGCTGCGGCCCGAGGAAAAGCGCTGGCCCGATGGACTGGCCGGGCAGATGAGCAAGATCGAATCGGTTCTCGACCACTTCGCGGCGCACGCCGAGACGCTGGCCGGCCGCGTCGACATCGGGACCATCAGCCTCGGCTGCGCGCTGAGCTATCTCGACTACCGCTTCGGGACGTTCGACTGGCGGAGTGGACGATCATCCCTCGCCGACTGGTATGGCGGCTTCGCCGAGCGCCCCGCGATGATCGCAACGGCTCTCGGCGTCGACCGGCTGGAGGCCGCCCGGACGTGACCCGCGCCGCGCCGGCGCTGCCCCGTCAGAGATAGCCGTACGCCGTCCAGCCGCCGTCCACGCCCAGGACCTGACCGGTGATCTGCGAGGCGCGGTCCGATGCGAGGAAGACGATGGCATCGGCGATCTCGTCCGGCTCCTGCAGGCTGCCGAGCGGGGTCCGCCGCTCAAGCGCATCAAGGTCGAGCTTGCCTTGTTCGGCGAGCTCGGCGACCAGGTTCGTCCGGACGTATCCGGGCGCGACCGCGTTGACGCGGATGCCGTGCTTCGCCCACTCGATGGCCAGCGACTTGGTCAGCATCGCCACCCCGGCCTTGGTGGCGCAGTAGGCGAGCCGGTTCGGCGCGGCCACGGTCGAGTAGATCGAGCCGAGATTGATGATCGACCCTCGCCCGGCCGCGATCATCCACCGGCCGAACGCCTGCGACACCAGGAAGACACCGGTAAGGTTGATGTCCACGACCCGCCGCCACTGAGCCGCAGCGAGATCAACCGTCGGACTGTTGGCGCTGATGCCGGCGTTGTTGACCAGCACGTCGATGCGCCCCCAGCGCTCGAACATCCGCTCCACCGCCCCCTCCACATCGGCCTCATCGGCGACGGAGCCGCCGATCGCGAAGGCGTCGACATCGTGCCGGCTGGCGATCTCGGATGCGGTAGCCTCGGCCTGGGGGAGGTCGATATCGAAGACGGCAACGCGCGCGCCGGCTGCCGCGAAGGCCAGGCCCGCGGCCCGTCCGATTCCGGCGCCGCCACCGGTCACCACCACTGTCTTGCCGTCCAGTTCCTTAGCCATGCGGTCGTTTCTCCCCAGTTGCCATCATATTACGATGATGATTGTATGTAATGATGAAAACAGCAACAAATCCTTTGCCACCCGAACTCCCGATCACCCGCATCCGGATCGCGGACTGCCGCGTGCCGCTGCCGCGCGAGATCAAGCTCAGCGCCACCCGGATCACGACCCGGGACTACACGTGCCTCCGCATCGAGACCGCGGACGGTACCGCCGGCGAGGCGATCGGCTACACGAGGGGCACGCCACTGGCGGCGATGCTGGAGGCCTGCGGGCGCAGGCTGCTCGGCGGGGACGCCATCATGCGCAATGCGCTCATGGCGGGGCTGGTGCAGACCAACCAGCCGGGTCGCGCCAACCTTTCCCGGGCTCTGAGCCTGGTCGACATCGCCCTGTGGGACATCGGTGCGAAGCAGGCCGGGCTGCCGCTCTATCGACTGCTCGGCGGCCTGCGGCGGGCGGTGCCGGCGACTGCCGTCGGGGGCTACTACCTCGACACGCTGGGACGCGACGCGATCGTGCGCGATGCCGCGGCGCTCCGTGATTCCGGATATCAGCGGATCAAGCTGATGCTGCTCGGTGACGACGCCGCCTTCGACCACGACCTCGTGGCCGCCATGATGCGAGGAGCACCGGGCAGACTCGCCGCCGACGCCCACTGGTCGTGGCGCGGCGTCACCGAAGCGGTCCGGGCCTGTCGCATGCTGGACGATTTCGGCCTCGAGTTCATCGAGGATCCCTTCTCGGCGGTCGATGCAGGCCTGATGGCGGAGCTCGGAAAACGCATCCGCACGCCGCTCGCTGCCGGCGAGGACATCTACGGCACACGGATTCTCTCCACTCTCGCCTCGGTCGTGGACGTGCTGCGCGTCGACGCCACCGCCGGCGGCGGGATCACGGGTGCGATCGCGGCGATCACCCATGCTGACGGGTTCGGAAAGATCGTCTTCCCGCACGTCTTCCTGCCGCTCCATGTCCATCTGGCCGCCGCCTATGAGGCGATCGAAAGCGTCGAGATGATCGCGGTTTCGACCGGGGCGGATCCGCTGGAGAAGGTACTGCGCATCGCGCCGCGAGTCGTCGACGGCATGGCAATCGTCGGCGAGGAGCCGGGCGTCGGGCTGGCGATCGACTGGGAAGCTGTCGAGCGCACCGCAGCGCGAGCGATCACTCTGGAGCCGGAGAGCTGATATGGATACGCCCGATCCGGGTGATGTCGAGGATACCGATGGCCGCGAGCGGCGAAAGCCGCGCGTCCAGTCTGCAGAGCGTACTGTGTCGATTCTCCTTGCGGTGTCGCGCAGCAGCGATGGCCTGAAGGCCAAGGAGATCAGCGAGCAACTGGGTTTGCCGCGGCAGGTGACCTATCATCTGGTCCACACCCTTCTCGCCACGGGGGTGCTGCGCAAGAACGAGAAAGGCCGCTACGTCCTCGGCCTTGCGGCCGGGGTTATCGCCGATGGTTTCCAGCGGCAACTCGTGCCGGCCGAGCATCTCGCGCCGCGTGTCCGCGCCATCGTCGCGGCGACCGGAGAGACGGCCTATGCCAGTGGCTGGGTCGACGGGCGGATCGTCGCGCTCACGGCGGCCCGTGGCCTGTCGGCGGTGCAGGCGGTCGAGGTGCAGCAGGGCTATAGCGGGCACGCCCACGCGCGGGCCACCGGAAAGCTGTTGCTGGCGCTCGCTCCCGAAGACATCCGCGAGGCGTTCCTCGCCAAGAACCCCCTCCTCCCGGTCACGGCCAGCACCATCACCTCGCGCGAGCGCCTCGACAAGGAGTTCGCGGCGATCGTCGCACGCGGGTACGCGATCGACGACGAGGAGTTCTCGGAGGGACTGTGCTGCCTTGCGGTGCCGGTCGAGAATCTCGGCAATCGCTTCGCGCTCTGCATCTCCGTCCCGACGGAGCGCTTCCGCGCGAACTTCGACAAGAACCTCGCGGCCTTGCAGAACGCAGCGCTGACCGGCGACGTCGAGTCCTAGGGGCCGATGCCGAGGATCGCGCAAACGACCCTGCTGGCCACCGGGCTCGGGTGGCCGGAAGGGCCGACGCGTCTTGCGGACGGGCGCATCGCCTTCGTCGAGACGTATCGCAGCCAGATCTCGGTGTGGGACGGATCGCGCGTCTCGCAGCTCGCCTATGTCGGCGGCGGCCCCAACGCCGCTCTGGCGACGCCCGGAGGCCACATCTACGTCACGCAGAACGGCGGCAAGATCGGCCCCTGGCGCGCCCCGGACCAGCGGCCGCCATCCATCCAGCGCGTGAACCCCGATGGATCGGTCGATGTCGTGGCGACGGCGGTGGCGGGCCGGCCTCTCCTCGCTCCGAACGATCTCGCCTTCGGCCCGAACGGCTGGCTCTACTTCACCGATCCCGGCGGCGCCTATGACCCGGTCGGCAAGACCAATCGCGGCTTCATCTACGCGCTGCAGCCTGGCGGCGACGCGGTCCTCCTGCAGGCGCTGCCGCCGACCTTTCCGAACGGCATCGTCGTCGACCGGGACGCCAGCGTGGTCTGGGTCGAATCCTACACCCGCGCCGTAAAGCGCATGCTTGTCGGCGGCGACGTGGTCGAGCTCTGCGTCCTGCCCCCGCCGGTGGTCCCCGACGGGCTGAAGATCGCCGCAAACGGCGACCTCTACATCACCGGCGTCGACAGCGGCACGGTCGAGATCGTGCGGCGCGACGGCACCCATGTCGGGCAAATCCGCCTCGGCAATGTCCCGACCAACTGCCTGTTCGACGGCGCCGCCCTCTACGTCACCGATGGCGGCGAGCCGGGACTGACCACCGAGCCGCCGATGCAGGGAAACCTCTGGCGCGTCGACCTCGAGGATGCCGCCGGCCGCCCTCTTCACCATCCGATTTCTATCATATAGTGATATAATTATTGTATATTGACGATTCTGGGAACGCTGGATACGATCTCTCTTGTGGCCGCGCCAGGCCACGCGCTCTGGGAGGAGGTGTCAGTGGCGATCCCGCATGCAGACGACGAGGGTTCTGCGCGTCCGATCAACGGACAGGACCTGCCCTTTGCGCTCGACATGATGAAGCGCATCGCCTTCGTGCGTGCCTTCGAGGCCAAAGCCCTCGCCCTCAGCCAGTCGCAGCCACCGGCTATCGTCGGATCGGTGCACCTCTGCGCGGGCCAGGAGGCCGTCGCCCTCGGCGCCATGGCCGCTCTCCGGTCCGATGATGCGGTGGTCGCCACCTATCGCGGCCACGCCTGGGCGATCGCCTGCGGACTCGATCCCGAAGCCGTCATGGCCGAGCTCTGCCACCGCAGCGGCGGCATCAATAGCGGCCGCGCCGGCTCGCCCTACATGATGGCTCCCGACCAGCGCTTCTACGGCGAGAACTCGATCGTCGGCGCCGGTGTCCCGATCGCCACCGGCATCGCCATGGCCGAGGTCGCCGCCGGGAGCGGTCGTGTCGCGGTCGTGACGATCGGCGACGGCGCGATGAGCCAGGGCTCGGTGCACGAGGCGCTGGTCTTCGCCGCCGCCCGGTCTCTGCCCATGATCCTCGTGGTCGAGAACAACGACTGGTCGGAGCTCACCCCGACCAGGAGCCTGCTCCGCATCGATCGTCTGGCGCAGCGGGCCCGCGGCTACGGCATTCCCGGCGCGACGATCGACGGCACCGATCCCGTCGACGTTCGCGACACGATCGCTGCGGCCGCCGAGCACGCCCGCTCCGGTCATGGTCCCTCGCTCATCGAAGCGCGCGTGCCGCGCCTCTGGGGCCACTACAATCGCGACATCGAGCACTATCGCCCCAAGGACGACAAGCGGGACGCCGAAGCGCGCGACCCCATGCTCGTGATCCGCCGGCGCCTGCTCGCGTCCGGCGTCAGCGAGGCCGAGATCGACGCGGCGATCGCGGAGGAGACAGCGGCCGTCGACGCACTCGCCGAGCGCGCCCTGGCGTCGCCGGAGCCGAGCCCCGCCGCGGTCACGCACAACGTCATCGCGCCGCCCGGCGAAGCGCGGGACTCCGCCGCATCGCCGACGACGCGCGAGATCACCTACATTGAGGCGGTCAATGCCGCCCTCCGCGACGTCCTCGAGCGCGATCCGTCGACGGTCGTTTATGGCGAGGATGTCGGTAAGTCCGGCGGCATCTTCGCCGCCGCCCGCTACCTGCAGCGCGACTTCGGCGAGGCCCGCGTCTTCGATACGCCGATCGCCGAGAGCGCGATCCTCGGCTCTGCCGTCGGCGCGGCCATGGCCGGCCTCAAGCCGGTGGTCGAGATCATGTGGGCCGACTTCATGCTGGTCGCCCTCGACCAGTTGATCAACCAGGCGGCAAACGTGCGCTACGTCACCGGCGGCCGGACCAGCGTGCCGATGGTGGTGCGGACCCAGCAGGGCGCGACGCCAGGGTCCTGCGCCCAGCATTCGCAGAGCCTCGAAGCGCTCCTTGCCCACATTCCCGGGCTGAAGGTCGCCCTCGCCGCGACCCCGCAGGACGCCTACGATCTCCTCCGCGCCGCCCATGCCGATCCGGATCCCTGCGTGGTGATCGAGGCCCGCGGCCTCTACCAG
>JAEVZM010000528.1 GCA_023392225.1 Pseudomonadota bacterium | reverse complement strand
CGGCGCGATATGAGGCGATGAGCTCGTCGATGGCCTCGGCCAGTTCGGGGTCGTTGGGCGATACGGCCAAGCCCTGGGTCTTCGGGGAGCGGACGTCCGGCAGGACGGTCAGCGCATCGTCCTTGCTGGCGAGGTAGGCGGGCCCGAGATAGTCCATGCCGACCCAGTCGATGCGACCGTTCTTGAGGTCGAGAAGCATCTCAGTCCAGCCGGGGTACTCGGAGAGATCGAAGGTGCAATCCTCGGGCACCACGGTGCGGATCAGGTTCATCTCCGCGGAACCGCGGATGACACCGGCGCGCTTTCCGCAGATGTCATCCCAGGTCTGGATATCGCTGTTGCTCGTGAGGCGAGTGACTGCGACGCCGTTGACGATATACGGCGACAGCATGATCAGGTCGGGGGAAGCGAGACGCTCTGCAGTGCGGGTGACGCCGGACGCGACCACGTCGAAACGATCGGCGATCAGACCGGGTAGCAGACCGGCCCAGTCGAGCTGAACGAATTTCACAGACACGCCGAGGTCGGCCGCAACGCGCTTCATCACCGCGATGTCGAAGCCATCAAGATCGCCCTGTGGCGTGATCATCGTGAAAGGCGGGGCCGAACCCGTGGTGCCCACGACAATGGTGTCGCCGTTCGTCAGGCCATCCTTGAAGTCGGCGTTCGCCATCTGCGCGAAGGCCACTCCTGCAAGCAGGGTGGTGCCGGCGATCTTGAAAAATCCGTATAGCATATCATCCCTTCCTTGACTAAAGTTCAGATAGATATATCACACCGAATATCAAACTCAATCCCGTTATTGGGAGCTTGCAGCGCCCATGCCAACGATCCTGGTGATCAATCCAAACAGCTCGGAGGCGATCACCCGCGAGATGGACGAGAGCCTCGCCGAGGTCCGTCGCCTGTCCAACTTCGACATTGAATGCGTGTCGACCCCGGATGCACCGCCCGGCATCGAGACCCAGGCCGATATCCAGTTCGCGAGCTCGCGTGTCGCCGAGACGGTCGGGAGCGGCACAGCGGACGCCTACGTCACCGCATGCTTCTCCGATCCGGGCCTCTATCTCGCGCGTGAACTAACCACGCGTCCCGTCGTGGGCATCGCGGAGTCGGCATTTCGCTATGCGCTCAACCTCGGTCAGAAATTCGGGATCATCTCCATTCTCGACCAGTCGATCCCGCGTCATCGCCGCGCGGTCCGCGAGCACGGTCTAGAGCGCTGGCTCGCCAACGACCGGGCAATAAACGTGCACATGGCCGATCTGAACGGAGCCGAGGTCATTGACCTGATCGTTGGCGTCGGCACTTTGCTGCGCGATGCCGATGGCGCGCAGAGCGTCATCCTGGGCTGCGCCGGCATGGCGAAATACCGGGCTCGGGCCGAGGAGCGTCTCGGCATTCCGGTGATCGACCCGACTCAAGCGGCCGTCGTTCGGCTCATCGGCATGATGATGCTGTCCCACGTTCAGCTCGCCTGAGGAGAAGATCGTGCGCCCGCGCGCGTGCGCTCCTGGCCGAGGCGACGGCGCTCCATGGCGTTGCCCGGCGGGCCGACAGGCTCGAAGCCATCGCCGCGTCGTCCGGGCAAGGCACTAGCGCGCCACCACGCCGTAGCGCTCGACCTGCGCGGATTCCCGTTGGCCGCTATGGCCGGCCGGAAGAACTCGGCGCCGTCTGCGCGTTTCTCGCGGGTACGTCGGCGTCCTTCATCGACGGCAGCATGATTCGCGTGGGCGGAAGCATGATCCGGTCGCTTTGACCTCGACATGGGCCGGAACGCGCCGGCGGCACCTGTCAGATGATGCCGATCTGGCTGCTGCGACCGGAGGCAATCACCGAGAGAAGGCCGTCGCGAGTGGACATGTTGTGCGCGACGAGGATGTCGCGCGCAGCATCGGGGTCCCGTTGGCGCAGCGTCTTGACGATGGCGTGGTGACCGTCCTTCGTCTCGGGACTGACGTCGCGCAGAATGGCGCCAATGTAGAAGAAGCGCTCCAGCTCATCGAGGTTCTTCGAGATCAGATTGACCAAGCGCGGTCTGCCGGCGCCTACCGCGATCGCCGTATGGAACCGACGGTTCGACAAGATGAATGCATCGATGCTGTCTTCCACCAACAGGTCATAGGTCACATCGGCCAGCTTCTCGAGCTCGTCGAACTGCTCACTCGTCAGGCTCTC
The DNA here is from genome assembly GCA_023392225.1 of Pseudomonadota bacterium. GTDB lineage: Bacteria > Pseudomonadota > Alphaproteobacteria > Rhizobiales > Kaistiaceae > Bauldia. The sequence goes on along the minus strand of JAEVZM010000528.1, from coordinate 11,297 downwards.
GGCAGCGAGGGCGGCGACGCCACCTTCGAGGATCACACGGACGTCGAAAAGCTCATTCATATCCGACAGCGTCACCGGGGCGATCCGGTATCCGCGTCTTGGATAGGCCATCACGAAACCATCGATGCGCAGTCGTGCCAGCGCTTCGCGGATGGGGGTCTTGCTCATCTCGAGGCGCTCTGCGAGCTCGGACTCCGAGATGTCGGAGCCTGGGCGAAGCTTGCAGGTGATGATCTCCCTGCGCAGCTGGGCATAGGCCTGCTCCATCAGGGAAGTGCCCTCGTTGCCCTTTAGCACGAATCCGTTTCCTCTCTCTCGGCCCCCACCCATGTCACGAAATCGCCACGGAGTGAACTGGCGTGACGGGCTTGACTTTCGTGACATACTTAATGACATATCATCGAGCATTCCAGAGGAAGATGAATGTCTGCAAGGCTGCATTCTGGAACGGCCGGCCTGGCTCGAGCCGATGTCGTCATCCTCGGCGCGGGCATAGTCGGACTGATGACGGCGCTGCATCTCAACCGCCACGGCATCGTGCCTTTGATTGTCGACCGCCTCCCTGCCGCAGCGAGCCAGACCTCGCGTCGTTCCGGCGAAGGTGTCCGCGCGCAGTGGCATCAGCCGCACAACATCGAGATCGCGCGCGCATCCATCGACTTTTATCGCAGGTTCGCCGAAGAGACCGGCATCGAGGGCGCGACGGCCGGATATCGCCCGGTCGGCTACCTCTACGGCTCGCGGACCGCTGCCGGTGCCGCGATGTTGCGGGAACGGGTATCCCGCCAGCGCGCGGCGGGGCTGGACGACGCCGAGTTCATCGAAGGCGACGTAGCCGTTCGGCGCTTTCCCCTCCTGTCGAAGGAGACCCAGGGTGTCGCGTTCCGACAGGCGGACGGGGTCGTCGACATGGAGTCGATCCTGACGACGCTGCTTCAGGTTCTCGATGCCGACCTCCTGCTCGGCATTGAAGCCACGGCCATCCGGGAAACCGAAGGCAGTGTCGCCATCGACACGTCGGCCGGGGCGATCGAGGCCGGTACCCTCGTGCTCGCCAATGGTGCGCGGCTTTCTCCCACCCTGCGCAGGCTTGGATCGTCGCTTCCTGTACGGGCAGCGCGATCGACCATCGTGCGTCTCAAGGTGCAGGGCATACCCGAGGACCATCCGGCCACGATCGACGTCGACGAAGGCTCCTTCTGGCGCCCCGACAAGGACGGCGCCCGCATGACCGCGACCTTCCGGGGCAACTTGTATGTGGACGACGGCGTCGACGATCCGCCCCTGGATCCCGACTACCTCGATGCAGCGTTGACGAGCGTCGCCCATCTCGTGCCGTGCTGGCGGACCCTCGCGGCCCGGTTGGGCGACCATCACATGCGAAGCGGGACATTCGCCGTATCGGGCGACGGGGCGCCCATGATCGGTCCGCTGCCCGGCTACCGTCATATTCTCGTCAACGGCGGCTACGGCGGCCATGGCCTGATGATGAGCCCCGACGGCGCCCGTCGCCTGGCGCTGGCCTTCGTTTCCCCCGGTGCGGACGACCCCTTCCTTCCTGCTCGCTTCATCGACGGAAAGCCGTTGCAGCCGGAGCCCATGACCGTGCATCGGCACGGCAACTGACAAGAGTGACGAATTTGACCAGACGTACCCGCCTTGGCGTCGTTACGACCGGCCACGGTCCCCGCGACGAGTATGTCCACTTCCATGAGAGGTTCCTCGGTGCACTCGGCACCGACGTCGAAGTGGTGATCCGTCACATCTACGACGGGATGGAGCTCGAGGAGCTGACTGCGCACCAGGTCGGCAAGGAGAAGCCGAATCTCGGGGCGCATGTCCACGTCCCCGGGGCCGTCGGCAACCACATGGGCGACGGCTGGGAGCACCGCTTCTACGATCTCGATTTCGCTGCCGGGAAGGTTCAGCGCACGATCGACCAACTCGAGCAGATCGACGGCGTCGACATGGTGCTACTGGCATGCGCCGCCGAATTTCCCGCGAACGCGATCAGCGCCGCCACGCTGCTCATCCACCCGCGCAGCCTGATGTTCGACATCGCCGCCAATCTGGCGCACGGCTCGCGCCGCAGGATCAGGATCGGCGCGCTCACCGATGCCGAGCATGCCGACGCGGACTTCAGGGATTGGGCGCGGAAGCCGTTCTTCGACCGGATCGAGCTGGTGATGTCTCCGATCACGACATCCTGGCTCGACGCCGCGCGGGTGCTGGGCGAGCAACAGGTCGAGTATGCATTCTTCTTCGGCTATGGCGTCGGCCTGGCCCCGTTGGATCCGCGGCCGGAGATTCCTGCGCTCGAGGCGGCCATCGGCGCGCCGCTGATCCTTCCGCACCGCACGGCGGTCCTGTTCCTCCGCAACATCCTCTCGCCACCGCTTCGCGACTACGACTATCTGCCCGACGGTTGGGGCAAGCCATGAGTAGCTACGCGCCCCGCACGCAGCTGTTCGAAGACCTGACCAGCGACGAGATAGCCGAAGCCGCCCGCAACGACGCCATGGTACTGGTGCCGGTTGGCGCCATCGAGCAGCATGCGCGACATCTGCCGGTGAAGACGGACATCTACCTCTCCTCGAACGTCGCTCGTCTCGCTGCCGCCAGAGTCGGGACCGCGCCGGTGCTGGTCGCGCCGGGATTGCCTTTTGGCTTCTCGCCGCACCATCTCAGCCATGCCGGCACCATTAGTCTGCGCCTCGCCACGTTTCTCGCGGTGCTACGCGACGTGACGACTTCCCTGGTGAACGCCGGCTTCAAGCGCGTGGTCCTCGTCAACGGCCATGGTGGCAACAACGCCCCCCTCCGCTCGCTGGTGGGCGAACTCGTGACCGACGGCCTGCCCGTCGCCGCGCTGGACTACTGGGGTGCCCGGAGAGCCGAAGTGGATCCCGCACTTGCGCGGTGGGCTCCGGCGCGGCGGCCACGCCTGCGAACAGGAGACGGCGGTCGTGCTCGCGATTGAGGAGCAAGAGCAAGTCGCCTGGATAGAAGAGGCGCTTGCGGGCCTGCCACCGCGACTGATTCAGCCATGGATCGCCAATGATTGGCCGGACGATCCCCTGACCACATACGGCGCTGCCTGGCCGCCGATCTTTCAGGCCGACGACTGCGGCTACTACGGCGATCCTGGGGCTGCGACGCGGGAAACCGGTGAAGTGCTTCTCGAGATCATCGTGAGCGAACTTGCGGCATTCCTCGACCGCTTCGCGACAACGCCGCTGCGCCTCGGCGTGTCGAGCGATGCCGCGCGGCCGGGACTCTCGGAGCCGATCGGAAGGCGCGCGCCGTGAGCTTCGATGTCCTGGTGACCGGCGCCGGTGCCGTCGGCGGAAACGCGGTCGAATTTCTGGCTCGGCGACCCGAGGTGCGCTCGATCGCCCTGATCGACATCAACGCAGACACCGCCAGAGGAATTGCCTGGCGGGCGACGCTCGGTGCTCTGCAGGAAGGCAGGCACGTCAAAATCGAGGGCTTCGGCGTCGACCTCATGAACGAGGATGAACTGGCCGGGACGATGGCCGCAATCGAGCCTGGCGTCGTGTTCCACGCGGCGACCCTGCTGACCGTGCCGGAGATGCACCGCGGGCTGTCATCCCAGGATTTTTCCCGGGTCCGGGAAGCCGGGATGGGCGGATTTCTCGCGGCCCATCTCGTCCTCGGCATGAAGGTGCAGAAGGCGATGGAAGCCCTGCGCGGGGCGCCGCCGCTGATCATGGCGTCGTTCCCCGATTTCACCAACCAGGTCCTCGCCCGAACCGGCCGCGCGCCGCTGACAGGTATCGGCAACGTCGACAACATGGCGACCGAGCTCAAGGCCATCGTTGCGGAGAAGCTCGGCGTGCGCGCGCTGGAGGTGGTTCCCATGATCGTGGCGCACCATTCGGTCGCCGAATGGTTCCAGCGAGCCGGCTCGGACGGCGCCGTGCCCTGGTTCGCCAAGGTGTTCGTCGACGGACGGGACCGGTCGAACGAGTTGGACCTTGTCGGGCTCATGGCCGAGAGCTCAGCGCGCATCCGGAGCGTGCCTCAGGAACAGCGGACCGCCGCCTCGGGGGTCAAGTCCATCCTGGCCGTGCTGAACGACAGCGGTACCTACATCCAGTCCGCCGGACCGCTCGGTATGCCTGGCGGCTGGCCGGCGCGCATCTGGGCGGACCGCCTTGAGCTGGTGCCTGTCCCGGATCTGGACATGGACGCTGCGATGGCCATGGCCATGGCCGGCCAGCGGAAGGGAGGCATCGAAGCGATCGAAACCGACGGCACGATCGTCGCCACCGCGACCTGCCGGGACATGATGCGCGAGCTTTTCGACGTGGATGTATCCCGCATCGCTCCGAAGAACGTCGAAGGCACGGCAAGAGCGCTTCGGGCCGCCTTCGACAGGCGCAAGACCATCTAGCTCTTAGCCGCGATTCGCGCACAGGCGCGGCTCCCGGTCGAACGTTCAGGCCCGGATCGAGCAGGAAGCGGCAGCGCGGGCTGGAGCGTTGCGGCGTCAGGCAGAAAGCTCTCGGAGCCGCGACTCGGCGCGGGCTGCGAAAGCCGGGATGTTCTGGCGACGGGCCAGCGCAAGCGCTCGCGAGAAGGCCCGGCGCGCCCTCGCCGGCCGGCCATCGAGCAGCGACAGCTCGCCCCAGCTGCGATGCAGCTCCGCCTCGTACCAGCGCTCGCCGGTGAGGCGGGCCATGCGGAGCGCCTGGACGAGGGAGCCGAATCCGGTTGCCCTGTCCCCGCAGCGAGCGGCGGCCTCGGCGAGAAGCGCGAGACAGTGCGGCAGGCTGAGCCTCACCCCCATCTCGACATAGGCGTCACATCCGGCCTGCAGCTCCGCAAGTCCCGCCGGATCGCCGAGCATCACCGTCGCCCAGCCGGCCATCACCCTGCCGGCGGGGAGCCAGAAGGCGATCGTCGCCTCCCGGCAGATCTCGACCAGGGCCCGCGCCCGCGCCAGCACGAGGGCCGGATCGCCGCGCTCGTGGGCGATCACCGCGCCGCCCCAGAGCATCTGCGCCACACCGAACGGCTGGTCCAGCGACTCGGCCCAAGCCATGCCGGCGGCGAGGTGGCGCTCCGCCGCCTCGGAATCGCCGAGGAGCTGGCAGACGCAGGCCGCGTATTGCCGGCAGACGACGGTGGGGTCCTCCCCGAGCGTGACCGCGGCGTCGCCCATGCCGTCCCCGGCGGAGAGCGCGAGCGCGGCTGCAATGTGCGGGACACTCTCGCCGGGCGCGCCGCTGAACCACTTGGTGATGCCGGCAGCGTTGTGGGCGGCCATCCGCCAGGCCACCGGCGCGTCCGGAGCGGCGCGGCCGAGCTCGTCCGCGATCCGAGCCGCGATGCCGATCTCGGCACGGGACACGTGGTAGTTCCACCGCCCGGCCAGCACCGGGACGAGCGCATGCTCGGTCCCCGCGCCATCGCCGGACAGGACATGCGCCCGCTCGTAGATCGCCGGCAACTCGGCGGCCGTGAACCCGTCCGACATGATGAGCGCCGCCCCGAGGCCGAGCAGGGTATTGAGCTCCGCGGTCTTGAGGTCTTCGCCGCCGGTGGTGCGACCGTAGAGCTCGAGCGCGTGACGGAACTGCGCCACGGCATCGGCCGCCGCACCCCGGGCGAGCGCCCCGGAGGCGGAGAGATCGCGATAGTGCGCGGCCCGGCGCGTGTCGCCGCCCTGCTCGAAGTGATCAGCCAGGGCCGGCGCGATCTCGTCGGCGCGGCCGCCATGCGCCCGTTCGAGATGGCTGCCGATCTCGCGATGCAGCCGGCGCCGGTTCGCGGCGGGGATGCCGTCATAGAGCGCCTCGCGATAGAGCGCTTGGCGGAACACGTACTGCATCGCCACGGTTCCGTCCGGCCAGTGGCCGACGTCGCGCCGGTCGATGATATGCCGGCGGCGGGCGAGCTGCTCGAGCCGGTACTCGACGTCCTCGAGCTCTGTCCGGCTCCCCGCGAGGTCGGCCGGGGAGAAGACGATCCCCGCCACGCTCGCCGCTTCGAGGAGCTGCCGATCCGCAAGGCTCAGTCCGTCGAGCCGGCGATGGATGTGCACCCGCACGTTCGGCGCGATGCCGCGCACGAGCTCAGTGGCGGGCCGTGCGAGCACCCAGGCCGCCTCGACCTGCCGGATGTCGCCATCCGCCAGCCACTGCTCGATCATCCCGTCGACGAGAATGGCGTGCCCCTCGGTCCGCTGGACGAGGGCCGAAGCCAGCGCCGCCGGGAACCGGTGCGGATCGAAGCGCCGGCCGAGCAGTTCCTCGACCGCCGGCCCGTCGAGCCCCTTCATCGCCAGCGCCCGGAACCCCGGGTTGCGATCGAGCTCCCGCAGGATCATCGCCAGATCGCCGGTGCCGTTGGTCTCCTCCAGCCGGTGCGTGGCCACGACCTGGAGCCGGGCGGGGTCGCGCCGGAGCCCCCACGCGCCGAGCCATGCAAGGGTGCTCGGATCGGCCCAATGAAGGTCCTCGAGGACGACCACGCCGGGCGCGCGCTGGGCGACGAGCGCCAGGAGGTCAGATAGCTCGCGGGCCATGGAATCGGTCGAGACGCCGAGCCCGGCGGCATCGCGAGCCGGCCGGCGCGTCCTTGTGAGGCCCGGCAGCTGGTCCAGCCAGGACGGCGCCACCTGCTTCATCATCCGCACCACCTCCGGACCCGACGGGCCGGCGGCGAGCTGGCGGACGATCTCGAGCAGCGGGCCGTAGGGCTCGCGCGCTCCGGAATGAGGGACGCATTGGCCCCGGGCGGACCAGATGCGCCCCCCGGCGAGGGTCGCGACGAAGGCATCGACGAGGCGGGTCTTGCCCGCCCCCGCTTCGCCCGAGACGAAGACCATCGCCCGGACGCCGGCCTCCGCCATGCGAAGGTTGTCGGTCATGGCGCCGAGCTCGGCCTCGCGGCCCACGCAGAGCGGCGCCGGGGCCTCCGGCGCATCGTCGGCGACCACGACCTCGATGGGCACCAGCAGCCGATAGCCCTGCTGCCCGAGGGTCTCGACGAAGCGGGGATGGGTCATCGAATCGCCGAGCGCGCGCCGGATTTCGCGAATGCACTGCTTGGGGCCGGACTCGTTGCCGAAGCGGCGGCCCCAGACGAGGTCGCGGAGCACGTCGTTGTGGACGACGTCGCCGGGGCGCGAGGCCAGCACCGCGGCGAGGGTCTTCGGCCGGAGGCGAAGCGCCGTTCCGTTGCACGCGAGAACGCCCGAGCGGAGATCGAGGACCAGGCGCGGCGGAACGTCGACGCCCTCGGCAGTGCCGGGATCACCCTCCTCCGCGTCGGTGCACGTGATTTCGGCAGCCATCGCCGCCCTTATACCAGAATTGAACCGATGACAGCGGCGCTGCGGGACTATCAAATGCGCAATCTGAGGGCGCCGCTGCGTCGCGCGCTTCGCCGGGGAAGACTGCATGCGCATCGCCACGTCGATCGGCCTGACGGCCTTGCTCCTCGCCGCGCTGTCCCCCGCGGCGAGCCGGGCGGAAATGGCCTCGCTCGACGACATGCTCGCGCCGATCCGGGAGGAGTTCGCGCTGCCGGCGCTGTTCGCGGCCGTCACCAAGGACGGCGAGATCGTCGCCGCGGGTGCGGTCGGCGAGCGGGCCCTCGGCAGCGGCGCCGCGGTGACGATCGAGGACCGCATCCATATCGGCTCCGACGGCAAGGCGATCACGGCGACGGTGGCGGGATCGCTGGTCGACGACGGGCGGCTCCGCTGGGATTCGACCATCGGCGAGGTCCTCGGCGAGAAAGTGCCGGGGCTGAACCCGGGGCTCGCCGCGGTCACGCTCGGCCAGCTCCTCTCCCACAGCAGCGGCATCCCGAGCGAGACTCCCGAGATCCTCGACATCTTCTTCAACGTCGATGCCTTCGACTACAGCCCGACGGCCCTCCGGCTGAGGGGGCTCGATGCCTGGAAGGACAACGCGCCGGTCGTCCCCGAAGGCTCGCCGTTCCAGTATTCGAACTTCGGCTACATGACCGCCGGCGCCATGATGGAGGCCGTGACCGGCAAGCCGTGGGAGATGCTGGTCCGCGAGCGGATCTACGAGCCGCTCGGACTCGCGAGCGCTGGCTTTGGACCGACGGCGACCCCCGGCCGTCTCGATGCCGCGGTCGGCCATTCCGTCGATGCCGACGGCGTCGTCGAGCCGCGGCTCTGGGGCACCTGGGCCGACCTGCCGCCGATCGTTGCGCCGGCAGGGACGAACCACATGAACATCCTCGACTTCGCCCGCTGGGCGGGCTGGAACGCGGGCAAGGGCCTCCGCGGGCCGCAACTCGTCGCGCCGGAGACGCTCGCCTATATCCACGCGGAGAAGCTTCGCACCCCGAGGCGCCCCGATCCGCCGCCCGGGACGCCGGCCGAAGACGGCTACGCGTTCGGCTGGAGCATCGAGCAGCTCGACTATGCCGACCACGAGCTGCTGACCCACAACGGCTCGAACCAGTTCAACCTCGCCAAGATCGTCGTCGACGAGCAGCTCGACCTCGCGATCGTCGTCGCCACCAACATCGGTGGTCCGTCGGCGCATGGCGCAGTCGAGAAAGCCGTCGCCGTCCTGTACAAGCGCTTCCGGTGACGGTGGCCAGGAGTTGCTCTGAGATGACACGCAGAATCGTCCGCTTCCCGCGCACCGGCCGCAGCGCCGCCAAGGGCCTGCACGGCGTCCGCCACTGGCTGTTCGCCCCGGCCGTCGTCGCCTCCCTCTGCCTGTGGCTGGGGACGGGCCCCGCGGCCGCCGAGAGCGTTCGCGACGTGATCATCAACCAGAACAGCGTGCTCGAGCGCTACACGCCGCCGCCGACCCCGCCGCGCAGCATTGGCGTAAGCGTGTTGACCGAAGACGTTGCGGGCGTCGCCCCCGAGGCGCTGGACAGCGTCCGCTTCGTCCTCCGCCGCGTCGAGATCGACGGCGCCGTCACCCTCGATCCCGCGCTGTTCGCACCGCTCTACGCGCCGCTCGTCGGCCAGACCATCACCCTTCGCCAGCTAAACGGCGTGCTGAAGGGCATCGAGGCGGTCTACCGCGACAACGACTACTACGCCCGCGCCTTCGCCCCGCGGCAGGACCTCGCCGACGGGACCGTGCGGATCGTCGTCTACGAATCGTACATCCGCGAGGTGTCGATCGAGGGCGATGTCCACAACATCCGGAACCTCGAGGCGCGGCTCCGGCCCTACATCGACCGGATGGTGGAGATGCGGCCCGTCCGCGTCTCGAAGCTCCTCCGCTACGCGTTGCTGATGTCGGACCTCGCCGGCCTCACCATCGACGCCGAGTTCTCGCAGATCCCGGAGGAGCCGGGTGCCGGGCGCCTCGTCCTCAGGCTCGACTTCGACCCGAGCTCGTTCCGCGCGCGCCTCGACAATTTCGCGAGCGACGACGTGGGGCCGCTGGAACTCGCCGGCATGGCGCGCTTCAACAACCTCTTCGGGATGTTCGAATCGACCGACCTGCTCGTCGTCACCAACCCGGCGGCACCGGAGGAGCTGGTGCTTGGCAAGCTCGCGCAGCACTTCCCCCTCGGGCCCTCGGGTTTCGCCTTCGGCTACGACGTCGCCCACATCTGGTCGTCGCCGAAGGACGAGGCGGACATCCACGCCGAGACGACGCAGGCCGGGACCTACCTCAACTACGCCCTCCTCCGCAGCCAGGAGCGGAACGTGATCACCTCGCTCGCGCTTCGCGGCCAGAACACCACGGTCGACGTGAACGGTGACCGCGTCGTCGACCAGCGCAAGCGCTGGCTGAGGTTCGGTGCCACCTATGACGACACCATCCTCGGGCTCGATTCGATCGTGGAGGCGAATTTCGCGCAGGGCATCGACGCCTTCGACGCGAGCGGCGAGGACAACAACGACTATCGCTTCGCCACGATCGACGGCAGCCTGTCGCGCGGGATCACCGACACCATCAACGCCCAGCTCCTCTACAGCGGCCAGTATGCCCTGACCCACATCCCGTCGGCCGTCCGCTACAGCCTCGGCGGCGAGACCTACGGGCGGGCGTTCGACAACGGCGCCATCGCCGGCCAGTCGGGCTACGCGCTCGCCTTCGAGATGAGCAAGGACCTCAACCCGGAGATCGCCTGGCTCACCGGGCTCTCGGTCTTCGGCTTCGTCGACTATGGCGCGGTGTGGAACCCGGCGGACTCGGGAACCTACGAATTCGCCTCCGTGGGCTCGGCAGGCGGCGGCGTCCGCGCCCGGGTCGGCGCGCATACCAGCCTCGCGACGTGGGTCGCCGTTCCCTACAAGGACGAGCCCTCCCTCGGCGCCGAGGGGACCAAGGTCCGCTTCACCGCCGGCGTGCAGTTCTAGACCAACCACCCCGAGCCCGCCGGCGAGGTCGCCGCGGTCGAGCTCACCCCGGGAATTGAGGACGCCAAGAAATGCGCACAGCCACCGTCATCGCCCTAGTCGCCACGGCCTCGCTGTGGACCACGGCCCATGCCGCCGAGATCACGGCCGAAACGGTCCGCGCCGCGCTTCCAAAGCTCGACACCATCGTCGCCGAAGTGCTCGACAAGACCGCCGTGCCGGGGATCGCGGTCGGCGTGGTCGTCGGCGACGAGGTCGTCTACCTCAAGGGATACGGCGTCCGCGAGGCCGGCACCGACCTTGCCGTCGATACCGACACGATCTTCCAGATCGCCTCGGTGTCGAAGCCCTTCGCCTCGACGGCGGTCGCCGCCCTCGTCGGCGACGGCGGCATCACCTGGGACAGCCACATCGCCGACCTCGACCCGGGCTTCCGGATGGTCGACCCGTGGGTGACGCGCGAGGTGACGCTCCGCGACGCCTTCTCGCACCGGACGGGCATGCCCGGGCAGGCCGGCGACCTCCTCGAGGACCTCGGCTACGACCGCGACGAGATCCTCCGCCGGTTCCGCTACCTCCAGCCGACCGGGATGTTCCGGGCGAGCTACGCCTACACCAACTTCATGCTGACCGAGGCGGCGGTCGCCGCCGCCATGTCGGCCGGCATGAGCTGGGAGGACCTCATCACCACCCGGGTCTTCGCGCCGCTCGGCATGACCCGCACGAGCCCCCGCGAGGCGGACTTCTACGCGGCCGAGAACCACGCCGTGATCCACGTCATCACCGACGGCGTGGCGACGCCCCGCTACCAGCGGCATCCCGACGCCCAGTCCCCGGCCGGCGGCATGAGCTCGACCGTCCGCGACATGGCGAACTGGATGGTGCTCCAGCTCAATGACGGCATGTTGGAGGGCAAGCAGGTGGTCGCTGTCTGTTATACAGATCTCCGAGC
>JAEVZM010000485.1 GCA_023392225.1 Pseudomonadota bacterium | reverse complement strand
GTCCCGGGGCACCGGCCGGGCGGGCGTCAGAGGACGATGCCATCCTTGTAGATCTCCTCGAGGATCGAGCGGTCCCAGAGGTCCGGGGTCACGGTCTTGCCGAGCAGTCCGAGCGTCTTGACGTTGGCGGCGACGGTCTCGTCGGTGAACCAGCCGAAGCCATGCTCGTCGGTGAGCGGCGAGAACATGAGCTTCAGCTGTTCGGCCGCCTGGATCTTCTGGGTCGGCAGGTCGAGCCCGGCATCGGGATACATGGCCAGCGTCAGCTCCGCCGCCGCGTCGGTGTTCTCCTTGTAGGCCTGCCAGCCCTTGATCTCGCCGCGCAGCAGCTTGACCACCTCGTCGCGCTTGTTGGCGAGCGAGTCCTCGAGAACGATGTAGGTCTGGCTGTGGACGTCGTAGCCGAAGTCGGCGAGCAGCATGGTCACGTTGTCGATGCCCTTGACGGTCATCGCCACCGGCAGGTCGGTGAGCCAGCAGAGCAGGCAGTCGACCTCGCCATTGACCAGCGGCGCGGCGTCGTACTGGGTCGGGACGATCTCGATCTTGTCGATATCGACGCCGTTGATGGTGCAGAGCGCCTGGAGGACGGGCGTGTTGGCCGTCGCCATGCCGATCTTCTTGCCCTCGAGGTCCTTCGGCTCCTTCACCGGGTTGGTGGCGAGCGAGGCGATGGCGAAGGGGTTCTTCTGCATCGCCACGGCGATGATCTTGAACGGCGCGCCCTCGGCCACCGCGGCGGCAGTGTAGTCGGCGGCCGAGATCCCCATCAGCGCCTGGCCACTCACCACCGGCGGCTCGACCGGGGCATTGGGGCCGCCATGGGCGAGCGCGACGTCGAGGCCTTCGGCGGTCCAGAAGCCCTTGTCCTTGGCGATGTAGCTGCCACCGAACTGCACCGAGGGCAGCCACGACAGCTGGAAGCCCACCGCGGTGTCGGCAGCGAAGGCGAAGCGCGGCGCGAGCGCGAGGCTGCCCGCCCCGGCGCCGATGAGACGGAGGAGACTGCGGCGGTCGAGATCCCAAGAGGCCATGACGGAGTTCTCCATGTGACGGGCCCGGCCGCGGCGCGGGCGGGGTTGCTTTCAGCTGCCGGGTTGAAGTTCCATCGACTGCGCGATCTTGGCGCGGACGTAGTCGCCGGCCTTGACCGGCGCGAAGAGCGCCGGATGGTCGGCGTCGATGCAGCTCGGCAGGCACGAGACCTCCCACTGCTCGTTCGGTCCGGTGAAGGCGACCATCGACAGGCGCCGGGTCGAGCCGGTGAGGCTGCGGTCGGGATTGGAGACGCGGTGGAGGGTCGAGCGCCAGCGATTGTTGGTCCAGCGGGCCATCAGGTCGCCGACATTGATCACGAACGACTCCGGGACGACGCCCGCGTCCTTCCATTGGCCGTCCGCGTCCTTGAGCTGCAGCCCGCCCGGCGCCGCGTCCTGGCGCAGGATCGTGAGCGCGCCATAGTCGTGGTGCTCGCCATAGCGAAGCTGGCCCGGCAGCGGCGGGCTCGGCTGGTCCGGATAGTTGACGAAGCGCAACACCAGCGCCGGATCGGCATAGGCGGCGGCGAAGAAGCCTTCCGGCAGGTCGAGCGCCAGCGCCGACATCCGCGACAGCCGCTCGGTCAGCGCGACCATCTCGACGGTCCAGCGCCGGACGAGGCCGGCGAGGACCTCCGGCCGGTCGGGCCAGATGTTGGGGCGGGCGCCCGCCTCGCCCTCGCGATGCGGCGCGGTGAAGACCAGCGCCTCGCAGAGGTCCGGCGGCGTCTCGCCGGTCAGGGTCTTGGCAACGCTCTCGATGCCGATCGGCAGGTAGCCGCGACCCTTGGCCTTCTCGGGCGGGGTGAAACGCGACTTCTCCTCGAAGGACTCGCCGAAGAAGTCGCTGACGCAGTCATAGAGGTCCGTGGCGAGCGTCTCCGGCACGCCATGGCCGACGATCACCGCGAATCCCGTGGTCTCGAAGGCATCGCCGAAGGCCCGCGCCACCCGGCGGCGATCACCCTCGTCGCCCTTGATGAAGGGCTCGATGTCGACGAGCGCGAGGTCCATCTGGGTCATCTTGCTTGCTCCCGGGGCCTGGATCCCGCCTATTGCGGCAGGTAGTCGAGCGAGTAGGCGGCGGTGTAGTCGAGGTCGGCGGGATAGACGCCCGACTCGACCATCACGTCGAAGAACTCCTTCCAGCGCGCGTCCGACATCGCCCCGATGCCGCCCGTCTCGGCGTCGCCGCTCAGCACCAGGCCGCGGTCGGCCATCTGCTTCAGCTTGAAGTGGAACAGCTCCGCCGTGTGCTCGGGATTGGCCTCCATCACCAGCGCCATGGCGTCCTCGTAGTCGCCGGCGATGCACTGGCGGTAGCCTTCCGCCGTCGCGGCGATAAACGCCTTCACCGCATCGGCATTCGCCTCGAGATAGGCCTTCGTGCCGAACACGGTGGTCGCATAGTTCTGGTAGCCGTAGTCGGCGAGGAGGATCGATACCGGCGGCTCCGGCAGCTCCTTGCCGAGGAGCAGCGCATCCTCGGTGATGTAGCCCTGCTGCACGGCGGTGGGGTCGGCGAGGAACGGCGCGGCCGAATAGGTGTAGGCGCGCACCTGGTCGTCGCTGAAGCCGTAGCGGGCCTTGAGGAACACCCAGAACTCGAGCTGCGAGAACTTGGCGATCATGATCGGGCGGCCCTTGAGGTCATCGAGGGTCTCGACCCCCTGCCCGGCATGGGCGACCAGCGTCTGCGGGTCCTTCTGGAAGAAGGCGGCGATGGTCTCGGCCTCGATCCCCTCACCGAGCATGTTGAGCGTGGTGAAGCTCGACCCCATGCCGAGGTCGAGATTGCCGGCGGCGACGAGCAGCGGGATGTTGCGGTCCGGCCCGCCCGGCTCGAGGGTGACGTCGAGGCCGGCGGCCTCGTAGAGGCCCTTGGCTTTCGCCTGGTAGAAGCCGCAGTGCTCGCCCTGCGCCAGCCAGTTCAGCCCGAAGGTGATCGACGTGGCGGCGTTGGCCTCGCCACCGAGAAGCACGGCAGCCAGCGCACCGGCGGCAAGCATCGAGAGACCAGGTTTCATCGGGCGACCTCCATCTCGCAACTGCGAAGGCACCCATAGCAACCCGTTCGAGCGTTGCTTTCCAGCGTCTTTTTTTGTCCGGACTGTACTCATTTAGAGAACGATGCTTAGGTGTGAAGCATCATTTCCCGGCGGTTCCGGCGGTTGCCCGCAGATTGGGCAGTCGCTCATGGCCGGCTGGGCAGAAGGGGCACGAGATCGATGCTGCACGCGCGAATGCTGCGCTACCTCGACGAGGTCGTCCGCTCGGGATCGATCCGCAAGGCTGCCGACCGGCTGCACGTCTCGGCATCCTCGATCAACCGGCAGATCATCGCGCTCGAGGAGGAGATGGGCACGGCCATCTTCCACCGCCTGCCGCGGCGGCTGCGCCTGACGGCGGCGGGCGAGCTGCTCATCTCCCACGTCCGGGAGACGCTGAAGCAGCATGAGCGCCTCCAGCTCCGGCTCGAGGAGCTCCGCGGCATCCGCGGCGGGCAGGTGCGGATCGCCGCCATGCACGGCATCGCCGGCGGCGTGCTGCAGCCGGTCGTCGCCCGCTTCCGGCGCAATCACCGGGGCGTGACGATCACCATCCGCGCCCACGTCGTCGAGGGCATCGTCGACGCGCTGATCTCGGGCGAGGCTGACCTTGGCCTGGCGTATCGCATGCCGGACAATCCCAACCTCGTCGCCACCGCCGTCTTCCCGACCCGGATGGGCGCCGTGGTGGCACCGGACCATCCGCTCGTCGCCCGCTCACCGATCCGGCTGTCGGACTGCCTGGAGTTCCCGATCGTCCTCGCCGACGAATCGATGACCATCCACCGGCTGATGACCGACGCATTCTCCCGCGCCGGGTTGCAGTTCCGCCCGGACTACCTGTCCAACTCGGTCGAGTTCATGAAGTCGATGGCGCGCTCGGGCGAAGCCGTCACCTTCCTCAGCCGCATCGACGTCGCCGAGGACCAGCGCGAGGGCAGCATCGTCTTCCTGCCGATCCAGGGGCACTACATCCGCCGCCAGGAGCTGACGCTGGCGCGGCGGAGCCGCGGTGGCGCCATCGACCCGGCGGTCAGCGTCATCGAGGAGGACATCCGGGCCGCCCTCAAGCGCATCGAGGACGAGACCTTCTCGGCGACCGAGCCGTCGATGTGAGCCTCAGGCGCCCGCCTCGTACATGTAGCGCACCGGCACCCGGCCGCCCTTGTAGTCGGGATCGTCCCAGCCGATCATCTTGCCCGGGTTGAGCAGGCCCTTGGGGTCGGCGTGGCGCTTGAAGTCGAGCTGCAGCGGGTCGACCTGCTTCATGCCCCCGCCCTCGAGCGTATAGGCATGCGGGTCGAAGACCGGGCAGCCGCGGGAATCGAACCAGTCCATGATCTCGCGGAGCCGCGGCTCGTCGGTGTAGCGGACGAGCTGGAGGCCGAAGCAGCCGATGTGGTCGCCGAAGTTGATGTATTCGAGATGCATCGGCACCTCGTCGCCGAAATGCGCGAAGGACTCCGCGATCAGCCGCCATCGCTCCGGCCCGGCGAACAGCACCTGGAGATAGGTCACCGACCGGTCGTGCTTGAGCGCCCGGAGCGTGGTGTGGTTCCACGAATACTCGTAGATCGGGTCGATGTCCGCGGCGGCGTCCCGGTCGGAGCGATAGGCGATGCGGCCATGGCCGAGCGCGGCGAGCAGCGCCTCCAGCGTCTCGAGGTCCTCCCGCGCGACGATCAGCATGACCGCATGGTCGGTCTCGTCGAGCCCGCGCGCCAGCGCCTCGAAGTGGCGCGCCGGCGTCGGTGCCGCGACCAGCGAGACCAGCCGCTTCTGGATGCCCGGCTGCTCGGCGATCTGCCGCGCCAGCTCCATCGCGTCGACGAAGCCGGGCACGGCGACGAGGAGGTCGACCCAGTCGACCGCCGGGGCGAGCGGCAGCTCGAGCGCGGTGATGACGCCGTTGGTGCCGTAGGCGTGGTTCACCTTCTGCACGTCGTGGCCGCGCAACTCGATCACCTGCGGCTCCGGCTCCATGGTGACGACCCGCGCCGCGACGAGGTTGCCCCAGTCGCGGAGGAGGCCCCAGGTGACCGAGCCGATCCCGGATGAGCCGCCGGCGATGTAGCCGCCGATCGTGGCGTGGCGGATGGTCGAGGGGAACATCCGGAGCTCGCCGGCACCGGCCGCCCGGCAGGCCTCCTCCAGCGCGAGGATGCGAATCCCCGGGCCCGTGCGGACCCGCCCCGGCCGCATCCACTCGATCGTCTCGAGGCTCCGCGTCTCGAGGATGACGCCGCCCTTGAGCGGCACCGCCTGGCCGTAGTTGCCGGTGCCGCCGCCGCGTACGGTCACCGGCACGTCGCGGGCGTAGCACTGGCGGAGGGACTCGATCACCTCCGCCTCCGTGCGCGGCATCACCACGAGGTCGCCGAAGCGGTCGTCGAGAAGCGGCTTCAGCACCGGGCTGTACCAGTAGAAGTCGCGGCTCCGCCGCCGGACGCTCGCCCGGTCGGCCACCACCGGTATGTCGCCAAGCGCCGCGACCAGCTCGTCCATCACCACCTCGCTCCGTCGACCGGACCCTTCGATTCCCGCCGAGCCTAGCGGCGGCGGGCGTTGCGGTTGGAGCATCGTTTTTCGCTCGGAGCGTTGCCTGAGGCGCAGCGGTCGGGGCTCAGCTCCGCCGGAAGCCGCCGGCTTCGTGCTCGGGGAACACCTCGGCATAGGTCTCTCCGGCCACGTACGGGAACCGGGCGAAGGCGCTCTCGTCGATGGTGATGCCGAGCCCCGGCCCGTCCGGCACCGCGATCCGTCCGTCGACGATGTGGGCGAGGTCGAAGATCGGCTCGGGCATCAGTCCGTCGCGGACCGGGAGCGAGGGATCGATGTCGTACTCGAACAGCGGCACGCCGGCCGCGGCCGCCCAGTGGAGCCCGGCGGCGAGCCCGACCGGGGTCGGGCTGCCGGGGTGCGGCACGACCGTGATGTCGTGGAGCCGCGCGATCGCCGCGATGTCCATGCAGGCCGCGATGCCGCCGCAGAGCGTCGGGTCCGGCTCGAACACCTGCGCCGCGCCGGCGACGGCGATCGCGTGGTACTGCTCGCGCGAATAGACCCGCTCGCCGACGGCGATCCGGACCGGCGAGCGCTGCCCGAGCCGAGCGAGGCCGACCGCCTGGTACTGTGGCGACGGCTCCTCGAAGAAGAAGATGTCGTAGGGCTCGAGCCGGCGCGCGAGGGCGAGCGCATCGTCGGTGGAATAGCCCCAGTAGGCGTCGACCATGATGCGCACGTCCGGCCCGACATGCCGGCGCACCCCGGCGACCCGCTCCACCGCCTCGGGGATGTCGACGTCGAGGCGGACCTTCACCGCGGTGAAGCCACGGGCGAGGCAGGCGTCGAAATACGCGCCGTGCCACTCGGGCGTCGCCTCGAACATGGTGGTGCCGGTGCCGTAGACCGGGAGCGTGGTGGGCGTCGCGCCGAGCAGCTGGCAAATCGGCAGGCCGACGCTCTTGCCGAGGATGTCCCACAGCGCGATCTCGATGCCGCCGATCACCTGCGCGGTGACGCCCTCCCAGCCGAGATAGCCGTCGAGCAGCACCCGCATGTCGAGCACGCGGCCGCGGATGTCGCGGGCGTCGCGGCCGACGAGGTTGCGGGCGACGACGTCCTCGATGATCGTCCTGATCACCGTCGGGTAGGAATGCCCGTAGTTGCTCGACGCCTCGCCGTAGCCGACGAGCCCCCCCTCCGCCTCGATCCGGATCAGCGCATAGGTGCGCTGCATCGGCGGATCGGTCTTGCGGTGGCCGAGGAGGATGGTGTCGATCGCCTTGATGCGCATCTGCCGTGTCCCTTTTGTCCGAAGGGACATACGCAACTCTCGGGCCAGAAGATCGCAACTCTCGGGCCAGAACGCCGCAACCCTCGGGCCAGACGAGTGGCGCGAACTCGGCTATCGGCCGCGGCGGTCGAGATAGTCGCTCAGCGCGTCGCCGAAGAGGTTGAGGCCGAGGATCACGCCGGAGACGGCGATGCCGACGATCACCGCGAAGGATGGCTGGATGGCGAGGTAGCCCTGCGCCTCCCGGAGCATCGAGCCGAAGGACGGCGCCGGCGCCTGGACGCCCATGCCGAGGAAGCTGAGCGAGGCCTCCCACAGCACCGCCTGGGCGCCGTCGAAGCTCGCCACGACGACCAGTGGGCCGACCATGTTGGGCAGCACCTCGCTCCACAGGATGCGGATCTCGCCCGCCCCGAGCCCCCGCGCCGCCTGGATGAACTCGCGGTCGCGGAGCTGGATGGCGACGCTCCGCGACACGCGGGCGAAATCGGGGATCGCGGCGAGGCCGACGGCGATCATGGCGTTGAGTAGCGAGGGATCGAACAGCGCCACGATGACGATCGCGACGAGGATCGTCGGAAAACCCTGGAGGATCTCGACGACGCGCGACACGACGAGGTCGAGCAGGCCGCCGATGCCGCCCGCGAGGAGGCCCAGCGCGGTCCCGAACACGCCGCCGATCAGGACGACGATGACGAAGGCCTCGGCGGCGACGCGGGCCGAGCCGAGCAGCCGGCTGAGCACATCCCGGCCGAGCGGATCGGTACCGAGCCAGTGCGCCGCGCTCGGCGGCTGGAGCGCCATGGTGAGGTTGGTGTCGGTCATCGAATGGGGCGCGATCAGCGGCCCGAAGATGCCGGCGAACAGGAACACGGCGACGAGGAACAGTGCGAACGGCGCCCGGCGGGCGAGATAGGCGAGGAGCCCGCCGGCGCGGCGTCGGCGCGGGGCGATCGAGACATCGGTCATCGCGTGCGCACCCGCGGGTCGATCAGGGCATAGGTCATGTCGATCAGGAGGTTGACGGCTACGTAGCCGGTCGCGGCCATGAGCACCACGCCCTGCACCACCGGATAGTCGCGATTGAGCACAGCGTTGAGCCCGAGCCGGCCGAGGCCGGGGATCGAGAAGATCAGCTCGACCACCACGGCGCCGGAGATCAGCACGCCGAGCTGGAGGCCGATGAAGGTGATGGTGGTGAGGAGCGTGTTGGGCGCGACGTGGCGGAAGAGGATGGCGGACGGCCGGAGCCCCTTGGCGACGGCGGTATCGACATAGTCCTCGCGAAGGACGCCGATGGCGGTGACGCGGACGAAGCGCACCAGCGACGGGATCAGGTAGATGGCAAGCGTCGTCACCGGCAGCACCAGCGAGCGGAGATTGCCGAGGAGATCCTTGGTCGGCGGGATGTAGCCGGCGGACGGCAGGAGCTTCAGAGTCACCGAGAACAGGACGATCAGCATCAGCCCGACCCAGAAGCCCGGCACCGAGATGCCGAGCGTGATGAGGCTCGCGGCCGGCCCGCTCCACCACCGGTTCCGGTTCTCCGCGAGGAGCAGCCCGAGCGGGATCGCCACGATGACGGCGACGATGAGGCTCAGTGTGGCGAGCTGGAGCGTCGGGAAGGCGGCGGCGAGGAGCAGGTCACCCACCGGCTTGAAGCTGAGATTGGAGGTGCCGAGATTGCCCTCGAGGATCTGCCGGAGCCAGAGGCCGTAGCGGACCGGCAGCGGCTGGTCGAGGCCGAACTGCCGGGTGACCGCCTCGACGCGCTCGGGCGTCGCCATGTTGCCGAGCAGAACCGCCGCCGGGTTGCCCGGCGCCAGCGCCGTGGCGAAGAAGGCCAGCGCCGTGACCGCGAACAGCGTGAACACGCCGCCGATGGCGCGGCCGAACAGGTACTTGACCATGGTTCATCCTGGAGGCTGGCGGCGGT
>JAEVZM010000463.1 GCA_023392225.1 Pseudomonadota bacterium | reverse complement strand
ATCGCGATCTCGTCGCTCTCGCCGGATGGGCTGTGCGAGGCGCTGAAGCGGGCCATGGACCGCGACGTCAAGGTCCTCACCTGGGACAGCGACGTGAACCCCGAGTGCCGCAGCTACTACATCAACCAGGGCACCGCCGAGCAGCTCGGCGCGCTCCTCGTCCAGATGGCGGCGGACCAGATGGAGGACCCGACGGCGGCGAAGAAGGTGGCGTTCCACTATTCCTCGCCGACCGTGACCGACCAGAACCAGTGGGCCGAGGTGGCGAAGAAGATCATCGCCGAGCAGTACCCGAGCTGGGAGGTGGTGGCGACCGAGTTCTCGAACCAGGATGCCCAGAAGGCCGTCCAGGTCCCGACCGCCCTGTTCCAGGCCCACCCGGACCTCGACGCGGTGATCGCGCCGGATGCCAACGCCCTCCCGGGCACGGCTCAGGCCGCCGAGAACCTCGGCATTGCCGGCGACGTGATCATCACCGGCTTCTCGACTCCGAACACGATGCGCCAGTACGTGAAGTCCGGCACCGTCGACCAGTTCGGCCTGTGGGACGTCGTGGTGCAGGGCAAGCTCTCGGTGTTCATGGCCAACGAGCTGGTCCAGGGCAAGACCTTCAAGATCGGCGACAAGATCGAGGTCCCCGGCATCGGCACGGTCGAGATCAGCCCGAACTCGGTGCAGGGCTACACCTACGAGGCGGACAACAACGGCATCATCCTGCTGCCGGAGCGCACCGTCTTCACGGCTGAGAACATCGACAACTTCGACTTCTGACATCGCGCGCCGCATCGGCGCGACAACGACGAGGGGCGGGGAGCCACGCTTTCCGCCCCCCCTTTTTTTGGCCGGTCAACCGGCCGGTCAGCCCGCTCTGAGCACTTTGGAGTTCGACGGCACAGGAAAGCGCAAGCCATAGCGACTTCCCGCCTAAAGAAGGCTTCGGACCGTTAGGCTCAGGGCTCATTGATCCAGAAGATCATGATTGCGGCGATGGTGATGGCGGCCAAGAAGGTGTGGGCGCGTTTGTCGTGTCGGGTTGCGATGCGCCGCCAGTCCTTGAGGCGGGAGCTGTGTGTCGCGAGGGCAAACTACACAGGTCTAGAGAGTATCCGCACGCAGAGAACCCAAATGCGGCCTGTCGGCGCCTGGCCGTCATACAGGTCAGCGTCCGAAAGGACGCGAAGCTGCGCCTGTTTCAGTAGCGTACCAGGCGTCGGAGAAAGTCCTGGGGAGGAATTTTGGTAGAGGGAAAGAAACCCGGCTCCAACCTTCTCCGGGAGATGGCGGAACTCGGAGCTTTTCGATGACGCTCAGCCTCGCCGCGCTTTCGAAGCTCCGTGCTCAAGAAGTGTCAGCGCTTCGGAGGCGAGACGCTGCGTGAGCTCACCCGCTGTCGCTTCGCGGCAGAGCGCTGCCGACTGACCCGACCAAAGGGACATGAAGTCTCCGGACCCCGTGCCTTCTGTCGCGGCGCGAAGCGGAGCCAACGCACCGCCAGCGAGGGGAAAGGCGGGGGCCAAGTCGGATATCGGTCCGACTTCGCGCATCACCCGGTTGATGATTCCGCGGGCCGGTCGCCCAGTGAATAGGTTCGTTAGCGCCGTTTCCAGAACTCGCTCGCTATGAATCGCGTCCCGGTGGGGGCCTGCAAGCCGCGCCTCGGGGGTGAACAGATAGGCAGTACCGATCTGAACCCCGGACGCGCCTAGGACCAATGCGGCCACGATGCCGCGCGCGTCGGCAATGCCTCCCGCTGCGATGACAGGAACGCGGACCGCATCGACGACCTGCGGTACGAGAGCGAAGGTTCCGACCTGGGTCGCGATATTGTCTGTCAGGAACATGCCCCGGTGACCACCCGCTTCGACCCCTTGTGCAATCACCGCGTCGCAACCGTGCTCTTCAAGCCAGCGCGCCTCGGCAACCGTCGTCGCCGTCGACAGGATGATGGCCCCTGTCGCTCGGACCCGCTCTAGGAGTCCGGGCACAGGGAGACCAAAATGAAAGCTAACCACCTCAGGGCGGAGCTCTTCGACCAGTGCGCATGCCTCTTCGTCAAACGGGGTCCGATTCGAGCGTGGAACCGGTGCCTGCGGATCGAGCCCGAACTCGAGATAGTAGGAACGGAGCCGATCTCGCCAGGCAGTCTCGCGCGCGGCATCGAACGCCGGCGGAACGTGGCAGAAGAAGTTGAGGTTGACCGGCTTCTTCGTGCCCCGACGGACCGCGGCGAACTCGTTCCGCAACTGATCGATGCCCATGGTCGCGCAGGGAAGCGAACCGAGACCTCCCGCTTCGGCGACCGCGATCACCATGTCGGAGAACACCGGTCCCGCCATCGGGGCCTGTACGATAGGAACGTCTATGCCGAACAGGTCGAGCAGTCGTCGATCGGGCCACATCGCAAAGGATCTCCATTCTCCAGTATTGATGGTGGCCGCAGGCCCGCGGTTCCTGCGGTCAACGTCAATGGTCCAATCCAAAGTCGCACGCGTCAGATCATCACTGATGGTGCACGCTTAGGGTCATGATCGATCGTGGACATCCGATGCCGCACCTTCTTCGCCGCTTCCCGGCATCGTGTGAGCCAACAGGGATTTCTTCAGTCGACGCATTTCTTCGAAGCGCGCCGTCACGTCTCGAAGAGTGGCGGCTACTCCGACAATCTCTCGATCTACGTCACGTATAAGGACGATTGTGAACTCGACGGAGATCTGACCGCGATCACGCGTCATAGCGGGAACTGCGAGCACGTCACCCGCGCCGTAGCGTGTCTGCCCCTTCGCTATGGCCTGCGCCCAACCCATCCAATGTCTGTGGCGGAGCCGTTCTGGAATAATCAGGTCCAGCGAGGCGCCCGAAGCCTCTTCGGATGTGAATCCGAAAATACGAGTTGCTCCTTCATTCCAGAAGAAGATCAACCCTCGTCGATCTGTCGCCAGTATCGCATCGGCAGGAGACGCTAGGATCGCCTCCGCGAGCGATTGGACCGACGCGTCGAGCCTGTCACTCATGGCGCCCCCCGCGTGATCAGCGCACGGTGCTGCTCCCGCAACAATGATTCGGTTTCTGCCCCGTCGGGCTTGTGTCCCGCACTCATCGTTTACGTTCTCTCCTATCCTGGAGAAACTCCGCCACCACAACTGCCTGATTGTGCCGTTCATCGCGGGCGCCATAGAGCAGCGTCACGCGCCCCCGGCTCAACAGGTCGTCCAGCTCGGCGACGACAGGAGTGTTCGCTGCCAACTCGTCGCGGTAACGCTCACGGAAGGTAGACCAACGCCTGGGATCGTGCCCGAACCACTTGCGAAGAGCCGTGCTCGGCGCAATGTTTCTGAGCCAGAGCGCCAAGTGTGCTGCGTCTCTGCTGACACCGCGCGGCCAGACCCGATCTACCAAGACCCGAGCGCCGTCGTCCGGGCTCACTGGCTCATAGATGCGCTTGATCCTCAAGTCACTCATGCTGCTGAATTCCGTGCACCTAAGAAAGTGAAGCCAAATCGAGTAACGTCGCCTGGTTACTCGTCGGGATGAGGGCTTTGATAAGGCTGGTCATGCCTGCCGACCTTGGCAAAGCGGGTCGCTGTCACCCCCGAACCCGCTCTCCCCAAAGAATGGACGTGAAACGCGCGACGAACAGCAGAAAGGCCATGCTCCAGATTGCTCCTCCAACGATCAGACACATCACATAGGCGCCGCCGGAGAATGGCGCCGCCATCCTGATGATCGCCCCGAGCGTCACCAGGCCATAGATCGCGAGCATCGCTCCGTCAGCAACGATCGGCCTACCGGTGTGGCCAAGGCTTGCGCGGGTCATGACGGCGAGCGTCATGGTGCCGATGGCGCCGGCTGTCAGGGCATGGAGCGCAGCGCTCGGCGGCAATGCCGGAACGAGCACAGCCGCGCCGATCAGCGCAAGGGCCAACGCAAGCCAAGCATAGCCCAGGTGCAGAACCAGGATGATCGGCTCCCGACCGGTGGCAAACCCGCGCCAGCGGGCGAGACGCGCGCCCAGCAGCACTCCGGCGACGATGAGCAAGACACCCGTGAAGATCGAGTCCGGCCACGCCACCCAGGCCAGCCCGCCCATCGCCGTCGCCGCGAGCGCCACGGTGTCGAGCCGGCCGAAGCTTGACGGCAGATTGTCGACCTTCTGTTTTGCCAGCCAGTTTCGCGTGAAACTCGGGACGATCCTGCCGCCGACCAGAGCGATGAGCATCGCAGTCACGGCAAGTCCCAGGCGAAGGCCGAGACCCTCCGGCATCACCCCCATGACCCCGAGGTGGTCGAAGGCGCTCGCGATGCCCACCAGCGTCATCATGGCCGCGATCGGAGCGTTCTTCCAGTTCCGTCCCGCCACCACCTCACGCCAGACCGTCAGGGCAAGAACCATGGGAAGTGCGAGATCAAAGATCATCGCGAGAAGCGGATCGGGCAGGAAGGCCATTGCCAGGCGCCCGGCAATCCACAAGGCCACCAGCCCGGCGAGAGGCCAACCGCTGAGCGGAAGGCGCCCGGTCCAGTTGGGTATGGCCGTCAGAATGAAGCCCGCCAGAACCGCGCCGAGATAACCGAATGTCATCTCGTGCGCATGCCACTGCAGGTCGGCGAACGGTCCCGGCAAGGCGCCTCCATAGAACAGAAGCCTTAGCCAGAGCGGTATTGCGAGACCGGCATAGAGTGCGGCCAGGAAGAAGAACGGCCGAAACCCGTAGTGGAGGATGGGCCACATTCCGGCCACACGACCGCGACCATCGCGCGTCATGTCGCCGGCTTTTCGAGCGAGGCGAAGCGTCGAGCGATCAGTGTGCGGTACCATCGCCACCACGCTCATGCGACACAGGAAGAGTGTGTGCCCGGCCGAATTCCGACACGTCCACTTCGCACGCCAGATCCCCGGAGAAAGCCCGAAAAGCGTCGAGATTGACCGCGGGTACGCCAATCAGTACCGGGATTGAGAGGTCGAGCGCATCCGCCATCAGAGCACAGAGACCGCCGCCGGCAACCTCGGTTTTCCCGAACTTGCAGACAACAAGGAGATCGACATCGGCGGTCAAGCTGAGCCGAGCGGCTTCCGCGGCGCGCAGCAATCGGTCGGTGTCGAGCATGCACCCTCGCACATGCGGTCCGCGATCATCGGAGATTCCATGGAGCTCCCCGGTAGCCAGATCCTGCACATGAAGATTGCACTTCCGGATCGCGGTGCCGGGCGGCGTGCAATGGATGAGGCCAGCGAGCCGCATCCCGCTCCTCGCCATCGCCTCGGTCATCGCCGCAAGAACGGTCTCGAACTCCTGACCATCGACATAGACGATCGCCGTGATCGGGCGAGCAAGATCGAATCCGGAAAATCGTGACTGCAGCATGATACTCACCATCGTTGGCGATCGAATGGAAGGATCTCCACGATCGCTCCCGCCTCGGCAGGCTCCGACACGATGGCCAGGGCGTCCGCATTCACCATCGGCATCATGCGATGCGACCCTCCCGGCCCGCTCGCGTGGGCGATGAGAAGTCGACCCTCGACGCCGAGCGTGACGGGTAGCAGCTCGGTGCGGCCACGCGCGCAGTTCCATGAGTGCGCCAGCATCGCGAAGCGCAGTGCCGGGGGAGCCGCTCCGATCAGCGCATCGATCATCGGTCGAACAAAGGCCAATGTCGCAAAAGCGCTCGCCTGCGGATTGCCTGGCAGGCCGACGAAACAGGCGCTCCCAATTCTGCCGAATGCGAGCGGCTTGCCGGGCTTCATCGCCACCCCGCCTACCATGAGCCGGCCGCCGATGGCCGCCACCGCGTCCCGCACGTGATCACGCAACCCTGACGCCATGCCGCCGGTGGTAATGACGAGATCGTGCGATGCGGCGACATCGTTGAGCGCGGCGGCGAGGACCGCCGTCCCGTCATCGACCCGATAGGAGTCGACCGTGACCGATCCGGCAGAGAGAAGCGCCGCCAGCATCGGCCCTGCGGCGTCGTAGATCTGGCCGTCGGTCAGCCCGGCGCCGGCCTCGCAGAGCTCCGCCCCGGTTCGCACGATCGCGATCTTTGCCGGCGCCACGACCGGGACCATCGCGACGCCAAGGCCGGCAAGCAGCCCGATCTCGGGCCAGTCGAGACGCTGTCCACGCGCAAGCACGATGGCGCCTCTTGGGACGTCTTCGCCGGCCTGCCGGATGTGCTGATTGGCTGGAAGGTCGGCGTCGATCCGTGCGGTGTCACCCTTGAGGGCCACATGCTCCTGCATCACCACCGAGTCGGCGCCTTGGGGCAGTGCCGCGCCCGTCATGATGCGATGCGCCGTGCCGGGTACGAGCCGGGACGGCGGGTCACCGGCATCGGTCCTGCCGACGACGGGCAGGATGAGGGGAATGCCCGTCCGTCCCGCGAGGCGCACGGCATAACCATCCATGGCGGCCTGGTCGAAAGGCGGCAAGGGGCCAGGCGCGACAATGGGCTGTGCTAGTACGCGCCCACGTGCCACTGTGAGAGAAACCTCCTCGACGCGCCCGTGCGGCAACGCGAGACCGGAGGCGACTCTGCGAGCCACATCAAAGGGCACCGTGCCGGTACAAAGAGTACAGGACTCGCCGGCGAGAGCGTTCATTCCCCTGCCTCCGGTACAGCCGGCAACACCTTCCCGAGGATTGCGCGCACTGCGGCAAGTCCGGGATCATCGGCGCGGTTCATGATTCCGATGAGTTGCGTCCACAGATCGTCCGATGCCGTTTCGATGAAGCCGTGGATTGCGGAAGCGAGAACCTCGGCGGGCGGCTCGCCGGTCGCATCGACTGCGGCGGCGAGGCGAGCGCTCAGCGCCGCGTCGTTGAGCACTCCGAGGAGTGCAGGCGCGACCGCCGGATCGTCGAGAGAAGCGATGAGCCGGCCCAGCATCGCCGTGCTCACTGGACGAGGGGCGAGTCGGCGCCCGCCAGCACGATACCGCGGATATCGGCCCGTCCGATCAGCAGCGCGAGATACTGCGCGCTCGCCTGCCGGCGAACATGCTCGTGGAGGTAGGCGGCGATCCGCTCACGAACCGCATCGAACGGCAGCCGCCGGCCGTCGATGCGCCGCCGGAGACGGATGAGATGGATGCCGTAGCGGGTCTCGACGGGGCCCGAGATCGCGCCGACCGTGAGCGCCTCGAGCGCCGCCTCGAACTCGGGCGTCGTCTCGCCGGGGCCGATCTGGCCGAGATTACCGCCGAGGGCGCCCGAGGGGCACGCGGAATGATCGCGGGCGAATGCCGCGAAGCGGTCGGGCTCATCGGCGAGGGCCGCGGCCAGGACGAGCGCCCGCTCGCGCGCAGCGGCGAAGCCGGCGGCATCGTCACCGCGGGCCGCGATCAGGATGTGGTCGGCCTCGAAGAGCGGCGCCGATACGAAGCGGTGCGCATTGTTGTCGTAGAAGCGACGAAGCGTCTCCTCATCCGCCACCGGCACCCGGACCTCGCGATCGAGAAGCGCGCGGACGAGGGCATCCTCCTCGGTCTCGCTCCGGCCGTCCCGGTCGCGCTGCTGCTCGACCGGCACCTCGAGGCGGCGCGCCTCCTGGAGCAGCAGCTCCCGGATGACGAGCGCTTGCGTCGCGGCCTTCCAGCCCGCGCCGGGATTGGCGGCGGGGAAGTTCTGGACTTCGGCGGCGATCGCCTTCCGCGAGATCGGAACGCCGTTGACGGTGACCGGAGGCATCGCCACCCGCTCCGGCGAGGGCGCGGTGTTGACCGGTGCGGGACCGTGCTCGTGCGGATGGCCGCCGGTGCGTTTTGCGTCGTGATCGATGACGAGCGTGACCATGGGGCTACTCCGCGGGACGGGGATCGGGCCGGGGGCGGACGCGCACCACCTGGTAGCCGCGGCGGCCGAGATACCAGACCGGCGCGCTCCAGATATGGACGAGGCGCGTGAAGGGGAAGACGAGGAAGATCGTCAGTCCGAGGAAGATGTGTGCCTTGAACACCGGGTGCACGTCGGCGATGTACGACGCCGCCGACGGGTCGAGCGTCAGGAGTCCCTGCGCCCAGTTCATGAATTTCACCATCTCGTGCCCGTCCATGTGGCCGAGCGAGATGAAGATCGTCGCGAGGCCGAGCGTGAGCTGCACCCAGAGGAGGAGCAGGATCACGATGTCGCCGTAGCTGGACGTCGCCCGGATGCGGGGGTCGAACAGCCGGCGGTGCGCGAGGAGCGCGATGCCGATGAAGCACATCACGCCTGCGATGCCACCGGCCGTGATCGCAAGTCCCTGCTTGAAGCCGTGGCTGACCCCGAGCATGTCGAACACCGCGATCGGCGTCAGCAGGCCGACGAAGTGGCCGGCGAAGATCATCAGGATGCCGACGTGGAAGAGGTTGGAGCCCCAGCGGAGCTGGCGGCGGCGGAGAAGCTGCGAGGATCCGCTTCGCCACGAATATTGCTCGCGGTCGAAGCGGATCAGGCTGCCGAGCAGGAACACCGTCAGGCAGAGATAGGGATACCAGCCGAAGACGATGCCGTTCAGGGTGGTGGACATGCGCGTTCTCCCTAGGCTCTGGCCCGCCGCGCGTCGCGGCTCCCGGCGCGCATCTGGATCTTGAGTCGATCGACGGAGCAGCCGTCGAACTGGTCGCCGGGCCCGAAGGTGACGGCGGTTTCCTCCCAGGCGGCGTCGAGCGCGGCAAGGTCACCCTCGGTTTCCGCCGGCGGGTCGCTGCGGTCCGGCTGCACCGCCGCGTGGTCGCCGGCGGCACTTCGTATGGCGGCGAGCACCGTGGCATAGCCGGCATGCCGGGGGGTGAGACGCTCCTCGAGCGCCGCGACGATGTGGAGGGCGTCGGCAAGTACCGCCCGCGCCTCATCGAGCGGGCGGGTCGAGAGATATTCGAGGAACAGAGGCAGGTAGTCGGGCAGCTCGCTTCCGGCGAGGGCAAGGCCGCCCTTCTCGTAGAGCGCGGCGAGGTCGACCATCGCCTGCCCGCGGTCCCGGCTCTCGCCGTGGACGTGCTCGAACAGGTGAAGGGAGAGGCGCCGGCTCTTGTCGAAGAGCTCGACGTAGCGCTCCTGGAGGTCGATGAGGTCGGCCGCGGCAAGCTCGCCGACGAAGGCCTCGAGATCGGCGCGGAGCGGCGCGGCGACGAGGCCGTCCGCGCGGATGACCGCGATGATCTCGTCCGCGGCATCCTGGAGCGTCCCGTCCGGATAGGACAGAAGCGCGGAGAGCGCCTTGAAGGTCGTCGCCATCACGCGATCTCCATCGGGTTGCGGGCCTTGCCCGAATGCCGCGTCGTGAAGAGGTTGGGGGTCTCGCCGCCGGAGCAGCCGTTGCCGAAGGAGAAGCCGCAGGAGCCGCGGATGTCGGCGGCGTCCTCGCTCCATTCGCGATGTGCGGTGGGTATGACGAAGCGATCCTCATAATTGGCGATGGCCATGACCTGGTACATCTCCTCGATCGCCCCGCCGCTCAGCCCGACCCGTTCGGCGATGCGCTCGTCGAGGCGGCCGTCGACGGTCTTCGCCCGCATGTAGCTCCGCATGGCGAGCATCCGCTCGAGCGCAAGCGCGACCGGCTCCTCCTTGCCGGCGGTGAGCAGGTTCGCGAGATAGCGGAGCGGGATGCGGAGCGAGCGGACGTCCGGCATGTCTCCGTCGAGGCCCATCTTGCCGGCGGCCGCGGCCGACTGGATCGGCGAGAGCGGCGGCACGTACCAGACCATCGGCAGCGTGCGATATTCCGGGTGGAGCGGGAACGCGACCTTCCACTCCATCGCCATCTTCCAGATCGGCGAGCGTACGGCGCCCTCGATCCAGTTCTCGGGAATTCCCTGCGCCCGCGCTTCGGCGATCACCGCGGGATCGTGCGGATTGAGGAACACGCCCAGCTGGGCGTCGTAGAGGTCCTTCTCATCGGCGACGCTCGCCGCCGCCTCGATGCGATCGGCATCGTAGAGGATGACCCCGAGGTAGCGGATGCGCCCGACGCAGGTCTCCGAGCATACCGTCGGCTGTCCGGCCTCGATGCGCGGGAAGCAGAAGATGCACTTCTCCGACTTTCCGCTCGACCAGTTGTAGTAGACCTTCTTGTACGGGCAGCCGGACACGCACATCCGCCAGCCCCGGCACTTGTCCTGGTCGATCAGGACGATGCCGTCCTCCTCGCGCTTGTAGATGGCGCCCGAGGGACACGCCGCGGCGCAGGCCGGGT
>JAEVZM010000449.1 GCA_023392225.1 Pseudomonadota bacterium | reverse complement strand
GCCCCGGCAGGCCCGGCCACGCCCGCGAGCGCCGACGCCAATACCAACAGTCTCGCCGCTGCCGCAGTCATGGGGTCCATCTTCTCCGCACCGTCTTGCGGCGACCCTAGCGCGATTCCGTTTGCGCCCGAAACCGCGACTCCCTAGGACAGGCCGGTTCCCGTCCGCCCCCGAGCCTCAAGGCCATCATGACCGAGCAGATCACCATCCGCGCCCCCGACGACTGGCATCTCCATGTCCGCGACGGCGCGATGCTGCGGGCCGTGCTGCCGTTCACCGCCGAGGTTTTCGCCCGGGCGATCATCATGCCCAACCTCCTGCCGCCGGTGGCGACGACGATGGACGCCGCGGCCTACCGCCGCCGCATCGCCGCCGCCCTCCCCGAGGGCGCGGCATTCACGCCGCTGATGACCATCTATCTCCAGGACGGCACCGAGGCGGACGACGTCGAGGCCGGGTTCCGCGCCGGGGTGCTGACCGCCGTCAAGCTCTACCCGGCCCACGCCACCACCAATTCCTCCGCCGGCGTCACCGACTTCGGCCATGTTCGCGGCGTGCTGGCGCGCATGGAGAAGATCGGCATGCCGCTCCTCATCCATGGCGAGCACGTCGCGCCCGACGTCGACATCTTCGACCGCGAAGAGGTGTTCGTCGAGCAGCGGCTCGCGCCGCTCCTCCGCGATTTCCCCGGCCTCAAGGTGGTGCTCGAGCATCTCTCGACTGAGGTCGCGGTGGCGTTCGTCCGGGCGCACGCCCCGCAGCTCGCCGGGACCATCACGCCCCACCACCTTGCCGAGAACCGCAATGCCTGGCTCGGCCATGGCCTCCGCCCGCACCTCTATTGCATGCCGGTGATCAAGCGCGAGAGCGACCGGCTGGCGCTGGTCGCGGCGGCGACCTCGGGCGAGGCGTGCTTCTTCCTCGGCACCGATTCGGCGCCGCATCCGCTCGGCCGGAAGCTCGCCGCGGTCTGCGCCGCCGGCGTGTTCAACGCGCCCGCCGCGCTCGAGACCTATGCCGAGGTGTTCGACAAGGCCGGGCGGCTCGACAAGCTCGAAGCCTTCGCCTCGCTGAACGGCCCGCGGCACTATGGCCTGCCGGTCAACGAGGGCACCGTGACGCTCGTCCGCCAGGACTGGGAGGTTCCGGCCGACGCCGCGGTCGAAGGCCCCGAGATGCGGGTCGCGGCCTATCGCGGCGGCGAGACGCTGCCCTTCCGGGTCGCCGGCCGCGCCTAGCGGCCCCACCCCGTCGGCGATGGCTAACTCCGCTGCTTTCGCGTGCCATCCGCCCGCAAAACTAGTTGGGTGGCGGAACCTCCCGTGAACTCAAGAAGTCCGCGAGCAACTCTCGCTGTGCCCGCAGCTCAGCCACTAGCTCCTTGATCTGCCTAGCGTTCTCTCGACCTAGACGCTCGCCATCGATCGCCGTTTCCGCGTACGCAGACGACAATTGCACGCCTCCGTCAAAGCGGTCGCCCGCAAACGCCAGGACGCTGATGATAATGACAACGCCAACCGCCGCCGCTGACGCCACTGTGGCAATGAGGGTCCAAATCCGCGGCAACCCCAATAGCTCATTGTGAATAATGTCGAGCTTTGATTCCAACCGCGCGGTCTGCTCTCCATTCTGAGCGCGGACTGCCTCGGTCTTGGCATCAACATACTCTTTGACGTCTATTGTCACGCCACTACCTCCGCCCGAGCCACCACCAGTCGATATCGTGTCGCCAGGCGACGGCTGCCACCCTTGGGTGTCCACGCCGGCCACGCCTATGCGCCGAATGTCATCTAATGCAACCACGTCCCCGGCCATGATCACGGTCTTATTTTTCCAGACGGGTCGAGCACTCCAAGGGCCACCAAATTGAAATATTGTGTATATCCGCAATTATTACAGACTATCATTGCCTGCGGATAGGTCGTTCCTCCGACAGAAATACTGTTGTCAGGATTCCACTTTATTGGAGTCACAATGTCGGGACCCGCGACTAGACTCGCGTGGCCGCATCTAGGACATCGACCGGAGTCAGAGAACTTCGTTGAGATCGCTGCAATGAATTTGTCTCGCCAGCCTGATTCATTCGACATAGTGACCGCTCATTCGTGGAACACCGCAATTTAACTCGACGGGATCGGTACGTGTCGAGTCGAGCATTACCTATTGATTGCTGATCAAGTTGCCGCGACGCGAGTCACGCGCCAATCGGCCCCATCGCCCCGGTGGCGCCGCAGTTCCCGACCATGTCCCTGCCGTTCGATCACCGCGAGTTGACGGGGCGGCTGCTTGCCGTCAAATGAGGCCATGACCACATATCGCCCATCCCGAGAGGAGTGGCCTTCGCGGCGGTCATGATCAAGTTCATCGCCCGCTTCATCGGCCTGTGGTTGATCGCCGGCGCGCTGGTCGCGCTGGTGGTCGACGGAACCAAGACCATCGCCGCCTCGATCCTCACGGTCACGCCGCTCGGCCAGTCGTGGTACTCGATCAGTCCGTCGACGCTGATGTCGACGCAGACCTTCGTCCAGGGCACCGTCGAATCCTATGTGGGACACTGGGTTTGGGATCCGCTTATCGTCTGGATCCTGCTCCTGCCCACATGGCTGGTGCTCGGCTTGGTCGGGGCCTGGCTGGTCTATGTCGGACGGAAGCGCCGCAACACCAACCCGGCTTTCGCGTCCTGAACCCTGAATGGGAAAGGAATGACGACATGAGCATTCTCGACCTGCTGTCCCGCAAGGTGTCGATGCCGACGGCCGAGACGGCCCTGCCCGGCCGTACCGAGCCGCTCGCCACCGCGACCACCCATTTCGTCAACGGCAAGCCGCTCAAGGGACCCTATCCCGAAGGCCTCGAGACCGCGGTCTTCGGCCTCGGCTGCTTCTGGGGTGCCGAGAAGGCGTTCTGGAAGATCCCCGGCGTCTACGTCACCGCTGTGGGCTATGCCGGCGGCCATACGCCGAACCCGACCTACCAGGAGGTCTGCTCGGGGCGGACCGGCCACAACGAGGTGGTGCTGGTTGTCTACGACCCCGCTGTCGTGACCTACGACGCCCTTCTCAAGGCGTTCTTCGAGGCCCATGACCCGACGCAGGGCATGCGCCAGGGCAACGATGTCGGCACCCAGTACCGCTCCGGCATCTACGTCGCGAACGCGGCCCAGCGGCAGGCGGCCGAGGCGGCCCGAAACGCCTATGGCGCGGCGCTGAAGGCCAAGGGCTACCCCGCGATCACCACCGAGATCGTCGACGCCCCGCCGTTCTACTTCGCCGAGGACTACCAC
>JAEVZM010000445.1 GCA_023392225.1 Pseudomonadota bacterium | reverse complement strand
TGCTGCGGGTCATCGCCGCTGATCGCCAAATGCGGCGGGGCCGATGGCCGGCGGTGCCGCCCAGAATTGGAAACGGCGGGATCTGATCCCGCCGCTTCCAGCTTGTATGAGGTTCCGCCGGTCCGGTCACTCGGCGGGTTCAGGCGACGTCCCTGGGCACGTGCCGCCCAGGATCATCGTATTGCCGGTGGACGCGAGGTCGTACCGTCGGACGGTGCCGCAGAGTTCGCAGACTCCTATCGCCTCGCTCTTCTGATCGGAACCTGACGACCAGACGACGGTTGATATCTGCCAGTGGTGACGCTTGGCGGGATCATAAGCCATTTCGGTATTCTCCGTTCTTCACGTGGTTGATCTCGATCCAGGACGGGCCCCTTGCTGGCGCCGCGTCATGCTTTTCTCTGCAACGTGAGCTCAATCAGCACCGAGGCGCCGCCGCCTAGTTCAGCCACGCCGATCGATGTCCGCGCATGGCGTCCAGCCTCGCCGAAAAGCTCGGCGAGGAAGTCGGATGCGCCACCGACCACAGCCGGCTGCTTGTCGAATCCGGGGGCCGAACGCACATACCCGACGACACGCACCACCCGCTCGATCTCGTCGAGGGAGCCGATGAGCATCTTCGCGGCTGCGAGACCGTTCAGGGCACATTGACGGGCGGCCTCGATGGCGTCGGCGACATCGACGTCGGCGCCGACCGCTCCTCTGACCACCGCTGCGCCGTCGCGCGTCCAGGCTTGCGCCGACATGAACAACAGGTCGCCGACGACGACGCCGGGAAGGAAGGCCTTGCTGTATTCCGGGAGCATGGGGAGATCCAACCCTATGCCTGCCAGCCGGGTTTCGATTGTGGCTTTGCTCATCGTGATGTCCGCCGTTCCAGAAGGTCCAGAAGTCGTCCGAGGACGATTGTGATGACGAGATAGACGACGGCCACAAACGTGTAGACCTCGAAGGGCCGGAACGTCTCTGCGACCACCGTCTGCGCCGTTCGCATGATCTCGGCGAGTCCGAGAACCGAAACGAGGGTCGCGTCCTTGATCATCCCGACGAAGCTGTTGCCGAGCGCCGGGATGACGATGCGGATCGCCTGCGGGATGACGATCAGGAGCCCGGTGCGGAACCGTCCGAAGCCCAGTGTGAGAGCGGCTTCGCGCTGCCCCGCCGGCACGGCCTGGAGCCCGGAGCGAAAGACCTCGGCGAGATTGGCCCCATAGAGCAGCCCGAGACCCAGAACGCCCGCGGTGAAGGGACTGAAGTCCCAGCCGACCACGATCGGCAGCCCGTAGTAGATCCAGATCAAGAGCACGAGCAGGGGAACCGAGCGAAAGACCTCGATGAAGGCGATCGCCGCCCAGCGCAGGGGCAGGATCGGCTGCAGCCGCAGGAGCGCGACGACGAGGCCGAGGACCAGTGCCAAGAGCTGCGCGACGATCGAGACCTCGAACGTCAGCTCCAGCCCCCGGAGCAGGAGCCCGCCCCGCGAGAAGACGACCGACCAGTCGAAATGGTAGTTCATGCCGGGGCCGTGTCGGTCTGATCGGCAGCCGAGATCGCGCCGAGAAAGAGCTGCAGGCCCGGCGCCTGGGGGCGATGCAAGACATCGCCTGGCGTGCCTTCTTCAACGATCCTGCCGTCCTCCATGAACAGGATGCGATCAGCAACGCGTTCCGCGAAGGGGAGCTCATGCGTGACGATCAGCATCGTCATGCCTTGTTCGGCCAGCCGCCGCACAGCGCCCAGAACTTCGGCGACCAGCTCGCGGTCGAGAGCAGACGTCACTTCGTCGAACAGCATGAGCTTCGGCTGCATCGCGATCGACCGGGCGATCGCAACCCGCTGCTGTTGCCCGCCCGAGAGTCGCCCCGGCGACTGGTCGGCCTTGTCGACAAGACCGACGTCGGCAAGCGCCTCCCGCCCGCGCTGGTCCGCGGTCGCGCGATCGAGCTTTTTGACCCAGCGGAGCGCAAGCGTCACGTTGCCGAGCGCGGTTAGGTGTGGAAAGAGATTGAAGTGCTGGAACACGAAGCCGACCTGACCTTGCAGTTGTCGTGGACGCCGGATCGCCTGGCCGAGGAGTTCCATGCTGCCCCCGTCGATGGTCTCGAGGCCTGCGACGCATGGCAGGAGCGTGCTCTTGCCCGAACCACTTCGACCGAGCACGACAACGACCTCGCCAGGCGTCAGGCTCAGCGACACGCCGCTCAGGATTCGGGCTTCGCCGAAGCTCTTCTCGACGTCGCTCAATCGAAGGATCGGGGAGCCGGGCGCTGGCCCAGGCTCCCCGGACATTGCTTTGCTATCGATCGGCACGTTCGATTCCGCCCGGGGCCCTAGAAGCCACCGCGAGAAATCTTGAGCTGCTGGATGTCCGGCTTCGCGTTGAAGTTCTTGACGTAGAGGGGCTCGTATCCGCCGCTGTCGATGAACTCCGCCATGAAGACGTTGACCCAATCGCGGAATTCGTAGTCGCCAAGCCGGACGGCGATGGCACTCGGAACGGACTGAAGGCCGCCGTTCTCTGTCAGGAGC
Organism: Pseudomonadota bacterium; assembly: GCA_023392225.1. Classification (GTDB taxonomy): domain Bacteria; phylum Pseudomonadota; class Alphaproteobacteria; order Rhizobiales; family Kaistiaceae; genus Bauldia. Next base: position 1,186 of record JAEVZM010000445.1, on the reverse strand, counting down.
ATCTTGATCTCCCCCGCGTGCTGGGCGCTGTAGCTTGCCCCCGTCGAGTTATCGACGATGAAGCCGTCCACTTTGCCGGTCGCCAGCTGGAGGAAGCACGAGTTGACGTCGCGGAGGGAGACGCCCTCGGCGTTCGGAAACGAGGTCTTGAGTGCCACCTCGTCGGACGTTCCCTCCACGATGCAGATCTTGGTTTCCGGCGTGTTGAAGTCCTCCGCCGTCGTCCGGGTCTCATCGACCTTCACGGCCAGTCCAAGGACGAGCAACAGGTAGTTCTTGGCGAAGGTCGCCGATTCCGCGCGCTTGGCGCGCGCCGTCACGCCCGACAGCGCGATGTCGCATTTGTTGGCCTGCAGGCCGGCGATGAGGCCCGTGAAGTCAGTCTGGACGTACTCGACGGTGACTCCCAGGGAAGCAGCCATCGCCTCGGCGAGATCGGCGGCAAGACCGGCCGGCTTGTTGTCCTTGAGGTAGATCTCCGGCGGATACTCCGGATCGACGCAGTCCCGCAGCTTGCCCGACTGCTTGATCGCGGCAACCGTCGCGCTCAACTCCTCAGCGTGAACAGGCGCCATTCCGGCGATGGCGATGGCCGACGCTGCGACCAGACCCCAAACCCCTCTCAACATCGAAACTGTCTCCCCGTTTGCTGTTGAGCCAGAAGAATACTACGTAAGATATCAGATCGCAATCGGGGATGCGGGATCGCGGTCCGCCGGCCGCGGAGTTGCCAGAATGGCGGGAAACCTTGCCTGGGCACGGAGGTTCTGCGGGGGGTATCCCTCCGCGGGGTGCCCCGCGCCAGAGTTCTTTCCCCCCGGTGGTGGGTCACGCAGGTCCGCCGAACTGCGAGCCTTCGGGCCGCCCGCACCTGTTGACCTCGCGGTCGTGCGTCCCGCCCGGCACACCTGCTTTCCTGTGCGCTCTACAACGTGAGTCGGATCGAGTGGCACGGAGGTCAGTGGCGGTGACCTTCATGCCGGCTAGAGTTACTGCGGGATCAGCGACGTCGGGTCAGGCGCTGCTCAAGGCCAGCCTCGGGTTTCGCATCGACGACGCCATCGGGGCGTCGGGGTCGCGGTCGGCTCGCCTGCCCGCCGGCGAGGAGGCTGATCGAGAGCTTCGTCCCGGAGGTGGCGACGCCGGTTCTGCGCCCGAGGGCCCCTCCCTCGGCTCAGGCCGGGGA